>NZ_JAHHPR010000569.1:0-1387 GCF_024606255.1 Endozoicomonas sp. SESOKO3 | reverse complement strand
GCTTTATTGCCCTACAAAATGCAGGCATTATCGTTGGCGACCCAGCCACACTGGTAACACTGGGAGATATGACTTCCTGGGGCGCCATGATGGCATCCATTGGCTTCGCCCTGATTGTGGCTCTCTACTATCGCAATGTCACCGGCTCGGTCATGATCGGTATTCTAACCATCACCATCATCAGCCTTATTGTCGGCAAAGTAGAAATGAACGCTGTGTTTTCCATGCCTCCCAGTGTGGCCCCGACGCTTTTGCAGCTGGATATTGCCGGAGCGCTGGAAGTCGGCATGATCAGCATTATATTCTCATTCCTTTTTGTTGATCTCTTTGATACCTCTGGCACACTGGTTGCCGTAGCTCAAAAAGGTGACCTGCTGGACAAAGACGGTAAGTTCCCTCGTCTGGGCAGAGCTCTGATGGCAGATTCCATGGCCAGTATGGCGGGGGCTGGACTGGGTACTTCGACCACTACCAGCTATGTTGAAAGCACTGCCGGGATTTCTGTGGGAGGTCGGACAGGCCTGACCGCCGTGGTTGTTGGCTTACTGTTTCTGGGATGCCTGTTCCTGTCCCCTCTGGCAGCCGTAGTGCCAGCCTATGCCACCGCCCCTGCTCTGATCTTCATAGCCGTTTTGATGACGCACAGCATGTTCCAGATTAACTGGGACGATCTAACAGAAGCTGCTCCAGTGGTTATTGCAGCCGTTTCTATGCCTCTGAGTTACTCGATTACAACAGGCATTGCCTTTGGCTTTATCTCCTATACCGCCATCAAACTCCTGAGCGGCCGTGCAAAAGACCTGAATAGTGCGCTGGTTATTCTCTCCTTGTTATTCACTGTTAAACTGGTGATGTTCAATTAATGCACTGAAAATCAGTTTTCATCACTTCGAAAGCGGCCCATAATACGGGCCGTTTTTATTTATCGAAGCGCATCATGTCATTAGCCGTTGTAAAGCCTGAAAAGTACGAAGTCCAACTGACCGAGAAGGCGAACCTTACCCGAAAAGAGTTTCAGACTTTTGATGTTCCTGAACTGGAGGTTTTCAGATCCCGGCCAGAGCACTACAGAATGCGGGCAGAGTTCCGCATCTGGCATGAGGGAGAACACAGCTTCTACCGCATGTTTGATCCCGATACCCGACAACCTTTCAGCATTAATCAGTTCCCGGCAGGCTCGGAGCGTATCAATCAATTAATGATGCCGCTGATGAAAGACATCGAGCAACAAGAGGTTCTCCGAAAGAGGCTGTTCCAGCTGGAGTTTCTGACCACTCAGACCGGTGAGGCTCTGATCAGCATGCTTTACCACAAACCACTGAATGATGAGTGGAAGGCTGCAGCGGAGAAATTACAGATCTCCCACAACATTCGCATTATTGGCCGT
>NZ_JAHHPR010000568.1:0-2428 GCF_024606255.1 Endozoicomonas sp. SESOKO3 | reverse complement strand
CCTGGATGCATTCTCAACTGGTAAAATACTTCGGTTTCAAACCCGTCATTAAAAATTTTCTGACCAGTCAGCTCTTTATTCAGAATATTCAGCAAGTGGTAGCCGTTCTAAGCGGTATCAACGAAGCGCAGATCGATGCTCTTGGGGAGAACAAAAAGTTTGCTTCCAAAGTCACGGGCGACATGGCCGGACAGCTGATTGAGATAGAAAGCGAGCTGAAAGAGCAGCAACAGACAACAGAACTCAAACTCGTCCAGCTCAGAAAGGAGATGAAACTCTTAACGGAGACAATTGTTGATAGTCACCAGAAAATATACAGATCACTTCAGCTCAGGCAACGAGTTGAGAATGAGTTTCTACAGACTCTTAAAGTGATGGCAGGACTGCAACAGCTGTCACATAAACTTCAGCAGGAAGTCGAAGGCATTCCAAGGCTGGAACAACAAGTTCTTGATGCCAGAGCAGATGCCACAATAGCTCGCAACATTCAAATGGCGGCGGAGCTTGGTATTGACAACTGGGATGATACCCAGCCACTGGCAGAACAAGCCAGAATCATCAGAAAAAAAACGAATGAAATCTACAGAGCGGTGTCTGCAACAGAGCCCGCAAAAGGACAGTCCGATGAGGCTCTGAATACAAAATTGGCAGCCATTGAAGGCCATTTCGGTATTACTCCGATCGATGAAAATGATCGGGTTGCCCGCATTGAGTCCATTCAACAGCTTGTGCAACTAAGGGCAGAACTAGCCTTTAAGCCCTACCACGAACTGTCCGCTATCATTGGAGATCGGCCCGTTCCGCCCCCGGTTAGTGAAAATCAACTGCGAGCCCTTTGCCTCACTATTTTGGACTACGATGTCCAGCAATACAATATACAGCAGCAACTTGAGGCCTTTCAGCACCAACTGGCGAATCAACAAGAGCAAGAAAAACAGCAAAACCGGTTACAGAAACTTCAGCAGGAAGTCGAACAAATTCCAAAGCTGGAACAACCCGTTCGTGATGCCAGAGCAGGTGCCAAAATAGCTCGCAACATCCAAATGGCAGCAGAGCTTGGAATTGATAACCGGGATGATACCCAGCCACTGGAAGAGCAAGCCAGGCTCATCAGCCTGAAAACTCAGGAAATCAAGCAGGTAGCCGAGGTCGATCAGGAATATCTTCAGCAACAGAGCACCGGAACAGAAGCTCAAAAAATAGCTGCAACCATTGCCGCGCATTTAAACATCAAGGATTTTGATCGCGGTGCAGATATTGAGACTCAACAAAAACTTCTGATTCAGAGCATTCAGAAACTGAATGCTCAACGCGAAACATTGGACGTTCATCAAGAACGGATCCTTCAGAGAGTTCAGGAACTGAATGCTCAAAGCGATATTGACATAACTTACGACAAACTCATGCGAAATGCTTTGGCAGTGCTTTATGGTAAGAAACAGCCTGAAGACAGCACATTGGGGGATCAGATCACACTGATAGAAGCAATACATGAGAATGTAAACAAGCTTGCCAGTATGGAAGAAGAACTGGAAGACATCAGAACACCGGGGCACCCCATAACCAGGCCCGAAGTACTTGATAAACTAAGTGTCGTCGAAGAAGCACTGGAAATGGGTGATCCCGACAGCGAAGACGATGAGTATTACCGTCGTCAGGCCATTTCCGGGAGGATGCAGACAGCCATCACAGAAGCCAGACAGAAGGCTCAGGAAGAGACGCAGAATCTGCTGAAAACCGTAGAAGCAATGCTCAAAATCGAAGTCAATGAAGGAGATGACAAGGCAAAACGACTTGACAGGATTCTTACCAGACTTGACAGCGATGATGTCACCGAAAAAATGCTGGATGATATAAATAATGCACTCTGGGAAGAAGACTTCACCACTGAATACGAAAAAAGAAAAGTTAAACTTGACAGGCTTCACTGGCGCCTGAGCCTCTATGTCGAAGACGAGGATTTTCGAATCACAAGACAACAGGAACAGATGCTTATAGCTGTAGAGGACGCGCTGCTTATCGACAAGAGGGAAAACATTGCTGCCAAGGAAAGAGCCAGAGACCTGGTTGCTAAACTGGCCGATGATCTGAAAATAGAATTTGAAAAAGATGCCAGCCTGAATGAACAGAGGGTTGTTCTAAGAGCCGGATTTCGGACATTAAATTCCGAACTGAGCAAACCCTATGATGATGAAGGCATCATAAGAGAAAGAAATAATGAAATGGCATTGCGCCTTGTCATTCTGGACTATAAAGAGGATGCCCCTGCAGATGATCAGATCAATCTCATTAAAGAAACACTCGAACAGCGGTATATAGCCGTTTTTAAAGCGTGTCAGCCTATGGTTGAAGAGCGTATTGCAGCCATTGAGAATGAGCTTGACAGGCAAATGGCTCGCCTGGGACCTAAACCCCGATACGTTCTTGA
>NZ_JAHHPR010000567.1:0-1560 GCF_024606255.1 Endozoicomonas sp. SESOKO3 | reverse complement strand
CACCGTAGCGTTCCAGCCAGTGCTGGAAAGGTGTGAGCATCCTGTGCGTGTAATCGCCCCGGTTGGTCAGGTCCAGAAGATAGAGGAACGCCATGTTTGAGAGAGACAGCCTGACAGCTTCCGGGGCGGTCCGGGTTACCAGTAGAGGCTTGTAGCTGGAGAGGTACCAGGTGACTGCCTGTAGCAGGAAGGCGGAAGGTTTGATCCAGTAATCATTGAGCTCTAGCTCAACCGCTGTGGCATGAGCCTGCATCAATGTGTCATGGATAGCCTTGATCAGCCCAGATTCAGACACGCCAACGGCATTGGCGTAAGGCGCCAGGGTATCCTGAATATTGGTAAGAAATGCTGCAGTCTTGCGGCCGTTTTCAAAGGCAATGTCGTCAAGAACGTAGTTGGCGATGACAGCAGCTACATATTCTTTCATGCCGGCAACAGACTCCTTCATACCTGCCGGTTCAGTGGCGGTCACGATCACAGGAGAAAAAGCGCTCTGTACGAACTCGTCAACACCCTCGTCGGACAGCATCCGGACAACGGCTTTGAACCGGGGCACCTTGACGCCATGTCCGTAGTCAAGAAAATGTTCAAATTCATCCACTGTCTGGTAACCATCAACACCTCTGACGGCCTTTAGATATTGATCAAGTTCAACCTGGCTGATCAGACCTTCACGCAATAGAGAGATGATCTTGTTACCACTGACAGAACGGACAGCGAAGTATTCCGAGAAGTCTTTCAGATTCCCTTGCTCATGCTGAACGAAGTAAGTGGCTGCTTCGCCCATGCCGTATATTTCATCGTCGTATTCTTGTGGCCCGGTTTTAATGTAAGCCCTCGCATGGCTCGCCAGATTCTGGACCTCATCCAGAATCTTCAGAGACTGATCTTCCGGAGACTCGAGGGCGAATGTCGTCTTCAGATCTTTGAAGACTTTCACAATCCGGGTGGCCTGATTAAATGTCAGATCAGGGACCTTTGCCTGCAGGCGAATGGGTGCAAATTCATCGTCAAAGTCGAAAGTCTGGAAATTGGGTACCGGTTTACCGCACAGTTTTGCTGATTCTGCCAGACCCAGTGCGGCTTCCAGAGCCTGTTTCCTGAGAGGATGTGCCTGAGTGAAGGTGTGTAAATGGGCCAGTATGTTTGCCTGTTTCGGCGTATATTGGAAGGGCCCGCCCTCATTTTCCATGGCTTGTTCTGCAGCTGCCAGTGCTTGCTTCATGTTCTTTATATTCGCTTCCCTGACTTCTACTTCTCTTTCCAGACATTCGTGCTGCCGGGTCAGTTGCAGGATCCTGTCGGCAGTATCATCATCCCCGAACAGCTCCAGCTGCTTGTTTCTTAAGGCAACAATCCGGGCGTCATCTGATACGAGTGTTTCTTTCTGTTCCGGTACTGAATTCGGCACTGCTTTACTATGAACCGCATCCAGTTTGCGACGAAATTCCTCCAGCTCACTTTCAGTTTTTTCTATGTCTCTTCTGGCTCTGGCCACATCACGTTCAAGAACGTATCGGGGTTTAGGTCCCAGGCGGGCCATTTGCCTGTCAAGCTCAT
>NZ_JAHHPR010000566.1:0-1606 GCF_024606255.1 Endozoicomonas sp. SESOKO3 | reverse complement strand
TCAAATTCATCCACTGTCTGATATCCGTCGACACCTCTGACGGCCTTCATGTAGTTTTCAAGTTCAAACTTGCTGATCAGACCTTCACGCAGCAGAGCGACGATCCTGTTGCCACTGGCAGAATAGGTAGCGAAATATTCCGAGAAGCTCTTCAGGTCCCCCGGTTCATGCTCGACGAAGTGAATAGCGGCTTCGCCCATGCCGAGGATTTCATCGTCGTATTGTTGTGGCCCGCTTTTAATGTGAGTTCTTGCCCTGTCCGCCAGCTTCTGGACTGCTTCCAAAGGATTCTGAGACTGATCTTCCAGAGGCTCAAACGTGAATTGCATTGTCTTCAGATTCTTGAAGACTTCCACCATCCGACTGGCCTGATTAAACGTCAGATCGTCCCCAACCTCTGCCTGTAAGCGAATCGGTGCAAATTCATCGTCCAAGTCAAAAGCCAGTAGATTGGGTATTGGCTTACCGCTCAGTTCTGCTGACTTTGCCAGACCAATGACAGCTTCCAGAGCCTGTTTCTTGAGAGGATGCGCCCGTATGAAGGCGTGCAAATCGGCCAGTATTTTTACCTGTTTCGGCGTGTACTGGAAGGGACCACCCTCGTTTTCAACGGCATACTCTGCAGCCCTCAGAGCTTCCCTTAATATCTCTAATTCCGCTTTTTTGCCTTCTACTTCACTTTTTAGACTTTTCTTTTTTTGGGTCAGTTGCAGGATCTTGCCGCCAGTGCCATCGTTCCCACCCAGTTGTAACTGTTTGTTTTTCACGGCTTCCACCCGGTCAGCAAAGCGGGCAGCAGGGTCTGGCTTATGACCTATGTCGTCTTCAATGGCTGCAAGATTCGCTTCATGGGCCTTCAGAGCTTCTTGTGCTTTTGATGTTTTTGCTTTTTTCTGTCTCAGGACTAAATCCAGCACTTCTCTATCTTGCTCAAGTTTGGTTTTGGTTTTCGGATCGATGCCTTTGGAGTGCTCTATCGCCTGATTTTTACTGTTCAGCTCCAGTTGTGTTTGCTTTTGTTCATCTTGTGCATAGGCCAATGCCATTTCTCTCGCCTCGTGCTCATGCAGGAATTTCGTGATCTGAGTGTACTTTTTCCTGGTTTCGGGCAGTTCACCCAATGCTTCATCGCCTTCATTTCGATCATGGGAGGCTGCATATTCTCTGATGGCATTAATGTAATTGCCTACATTTAAATGGTTATCACGGTCAAACTCAAAAGGGATTTTCGTAACACTAACGGTAGTCCACAGCTGTTGAATGACGCCAACTTCGCTTTGTGAATAGTATTTGCTTTTCTGAAAATAACGTTCGATGTCGTTTAATAAGTCTTCAAGGATTTGATTATCAGCCTGACTCAGGCCCAACCTGGCATGAATGTGTTTGATTGCCCCATTGAGAGCCTTAATGATTTTATCCCTGTCGGGGGGGACGTCAGCAGACTCTGCTAATACCACTTGTTTAAGATGAATAGCATCCAGTTTGCGATGAAGTTCCTCCAGTTCCTTTTCAGCTTCTTCTGTGTCTTCTCTGGCTCTGGCTAGCTCACGATCAAGAACGTATCGGGGTTTAGGTCCCAGGCGAGCCATTTGCCTGTCAAGCTCAT
>NZ_JAHHPR010000565.1:0-12749 GCF_024606255.1 Endozoicomonas sp. SESOKO3 | reverse complement strand
CCTCAATTTCTTGCAATCCTCGCTACGGACGCTTAAGTCCGACAGGCTGCTAGTACGTCTTCTTTAGTAGAATAAGTTTTTGCAGGGAGTGCAATGGGGGCCGGGCCATAGGTAACAGACTGACTGTTAGCTGCCCTGATAAGAGAAAAATTACCATAACTGAAACAGCTTTAGGCTAAAAAAAACTGCCATCATGAACAATAATAAACAGCCGTTACGCCTGTTGACACTCGAGACCTCCAGAAACGAGGCAGAGCGTTGGGTTAAACTTTTCCGCAACTCCGGCCTTCCTGCCCGGGTGCAACAGTTAGACACTCTTGATGATCTTGAGGAGGCACTGAGCACTGGCCAGTGGGATTTATTGCTCACTGTTGAAGAAACGCCCTTGCTGAATGCCGGGCAGGTTTTGTCGAGCATTCAGAGATTAAAACTCGATATTCCAGTCATTGTTTCTATTCATGATAATAAACCCGATATCATCAGGCATTGGCTGGAGAAAGGGGCGGGTGATGCAATCCATCACTCTCACGAAGAACATATATTGCATGCCCTGCTCAGAGAAAAGGCGAGTCAGGAACACCGACAACAACTGCAAAAACTGCAAAAAGAGCTGAACGACCTTAAGCAGCGCTGCCAGCTACTGATGGACAATACTTCTCAGGCCATTGCCTATGTTCACGAAGGCATGCATATCGATACCAACCCTTCTTACAACAAACTATTTGGTTATGAAGACCCCGACGATCTGGCAGGCACGCCTCTGATTGATATGATCGCTTTCCGGGATCAGCCACTGTTTAAAAATCTGATCAAGCATTTCAAACCGGGAGATGAACAACCCACTGTCGAATGCCAGCTAGTGAATGTAGAAGGTCAAACGTTTCCAGCAACAGTCCTGCTATCCGATGCTGTGTTTGATGACGAGCCGTGCATCCAGGTCATAGTAAAAGGCAATGCTCCCACATCAACGGCAACGACGGTGGTTGATCGGGAAGAAAATTCTATTCTGGTTCCCCGGGAACGTTTTACCCCACTGCTCTCTGGTCACCGGGAACCGGAAACTCTGGCTTATCTGAGGCTCGATAACTATGACTCTATTCGAGAAAATACAGGCGTCGACGGAAGTATAGCGATTCAGGAAACAATGAGTCGTTTGTTGTATGAGCATTTACCCGACAGTACTGCCACTCACTATGGTGACGAGGTCTACCTGATCGATGTCCACGAAAAGAATGTTGCCGCTCTGGAGCTATTAAGGGCGGCTCTGGAAAATGAACTGATCCCTACAGGACAACAAACGCTCTTCACAACAGCCAGTATTGGCCTGGCTGAGATTGGTCAGGCTTGTGATGGACAAACCATGCTGGAGCGCGCCCGTTTAGCCTGTCATCTGACTGCCAGCAACGGAGGCAATAAGCTCGAGCTCTTCTCCCAGAGCGCGATTGATAACCAGAAAGCCTGCAATGGTGACACCGTTGCCATGATTCGTCAGGCTCTTGAAAACGACAGCTTTCGTTTGTTATTCCAGCCTGTGATCAGCGTAACCGGAGATGGCCCGAGTTATTATGAAGTTCTGCTGCGTCTTCTGGACCAAAAAGGCAAGGAAGTCCCTGCCGGTGAGTTTATCACTGCCGCGCAGGACAGTGACCTGATGCCATTTATTGACCGATGGGTTATCCGCCAGTCCGTGAAACTGCTATCGAGAAAGCTTAGAAACGGTGAAGACACTCGCCTGATGATTCACATCAGTCAGGCCAGCCTGAACGACGAAGAGTTCACTGAGCGTTTATCTCGCTTACTGGAAGCTGCCGATGTTCCCGGCCAAATGATTGTCCTGCAGATGGCCGAAAGACTGGTTCACCAACATCTTAATCAGGTTAAGACTTTCGCAGAACGCCTGAAGCCTTCTGGTTGTCAGTTTGCCATAACTCAGTTCTCTGGCGAGTCACCTTCCATGAAAATCATGGAACACCTGGATCTGATGTTTGTGAAGCTGGACTGTCTGTTCACGGAGCAACTTGAGCGAAATGAAGACGCACATCTCAAGAGAACCGCTAAACATCTCAAGAGCCTCAACAAAGTCATCATCATACCCGGGGTGGAGAATGCCCAGGCACTCACCAGTATCTGGCAGCTGGGTGTTGATTATATCCAGGGTCATTATCTGCAACCCCCTCTTGAATCCATGACCTACGACTTCAGCAGCTAGCAGCCGTGAGCATCGGCAAATCCGGACAGTCGGTTCCTACTCACTCTGTTGACTCGAAGAATCTGAACCCACCGAACAGTGGTCAGGGTATTTCGAGTCATCCTGCAGGTTCCTGAGATACACTCACTGGGCGAATCGTTCAAAGCTTTATTATTTCACTGGCATCCGGAATATCAGCCGAATCATGAGTGACCATAATGACCGGTATTGATAGCTCCGAAACCCGCTGAAAGACAAACTCCCTGAACTGCTGACGCAAAGCTTGATCAAGCTTCGAAAACGGCTCATCCAGTAACAGAACTTTCGGCTGCGAAAGCAGGGTTCTCATCAAACTGATCCTGGCCCGTTGTCCTCCCGACAGAGTCAGTGGATTATTCTTGTCAAAACCGGGAAGCTGACATTCATTCAAGGCCTGTTCAATTTTCTGTTTTCGTTGGCTCCGGCTATAGGAGGAAGGTATTCCGAAAGCCAGATTCTCACCGACTGAAAGATGGGGAAACAACAGATGATCCTGGGGTTGCAGTGCTATTCCTCGCTGATGGGAGGGTGTATGGGTTATGTTTTTATTATCAAGAATGATGGTTCCTGAAGACTGAAAGTTTCGGGCCAGAGTTCCGCAGAGAACATCAAGAATAGAAGACTTACCACAACCGCTAGGACCCATAAAAACCAGAACCTGACCCTCGCTGACAGTGAAACTCAGATCAGAGACCAGTGATTTTCCTGCAACTGACAAGCTGAGCTTTTTGACTTCCAGCTTCATACCCATCTCCTGACTGGCCGCCGGTTTCTGATCCTCCGGGAACTGAGCAGTAGCATCAGTCCATACATCAACACAGGCAACAGTATTTGTACCAGTGCGTATACCGCCATAACTTTTCTATTACCACCGGAAGCCAATGCCACCGTTTCCGTTGTGACGGTTGATATTCTGCCTGCCCCGGCAAACAACGTTGGCAAATATTGGGCAATGCTGACGGCAAAACCCAGAGCAAAACTGGCCAACAAGGGTTTCAACAGAATTAAACATTTCACCTGCAAAAAGGCCCTGACCGAAGAACCAGACAACATGAGAGCCTGAGCAGTCTGTCGTTCATCATAATACCGCCAGGGGCCTGAAAGACTGAGATAGCAATAAGGCAAAACAAACAGCAGGTGCATAAAAACCACTGACCACCAGTGCCCCTCTGCACCGGAACGAATCAGCCAGATCTGGATACCAAACAAAAATGTCAGCTGTGGCAACAGTAATGGCAGATACATAGTCCGGCTTATCAGTCTGTGCATTTTTTTCAGGTAAGGGGACGCTATTTGGCTTCTCCTGCCCGCTTCCAGTATCAGGACCGAGATAAGCAAAGCCAGAAAAGCCGACACCACGCCAATCAGCAAAGCCATTTCCAACGGTTCCACAAGTCTTGGCCAAGCCCGTTCCCAATGGCGGAAGGACCAACTCTGTGGCAAAAGATGAGGGAATCGCCACCGCCAGACAAACGACCAGATTAACAACATGAACGCACTGGCGCCGAATACAACCAGCAGTGCCTTCCAGCCAAAAATAGACAGACAACGCCAAACACCTTCTCCAGAGCCTCTGCGACCGGAGGTCAGCCAGCCCCTTAGCAAAGTGGCTGCCAACCTTTCCAGCAATACAATAGAACCAATGGCAGCAAGCACCAAAATCATCAACAAAACACTGCCGACAGAGGCCAAAGCCTGAAATTCAAGGTCAGGATTCTGATACCAGTTCAGCACCTGCACGGCAAAAGTGGGCGGTGTTGCCGGGCCCAGTACAATGGCGATATCGACAACAGAGAGGGCAAACACCAGAACTGTCAGCATGGAAAGACGAACTCTCAAGTACAGCTGGGGCCAGATCAACTTTACCCAGACCGTCCAGGATTGATAGCCCAGTCCGGCCCCCGTTCTTAGTATTTCCCTGACCGGCAATTGCCTGATGGCCACCATCAGCATCAGAATCAGAAAAGGAGTTTCCTTCAGAACCAACAATGCGGTTAATGACAACGCCCAGGGGTCCTGCACCGTCTGCCAGTCCGGGGGGCCTTGCCAATCCATGAAAGCTGAGAGTCCCCTGGCCAAAATACCACTGGGCATAATCAAAAAGAACAGCCCTACAGAAAGTGCTACATGGGGTGTTGCCATGATGGGTGATAACCAGCGCTGTGCCTGATACCAGAACCGGCGATCCCAGGCAGCACTGACAAACGCCAGCGCCAGCAGCATGGAGACCAGTGTGCTTGACATACCCGAGAAAAAAGACCACCAGAGCATCTCTGTCAGGCCGGGCGTTTCCCACACTTGCAGCCAGGGAGCAAAAGACAGGGAAGTCATTCCCAGTATCGGTAAATAACCAAATGCGGGCAGAACCGCACTGACTGTGCCCAACAATACGACGGATAAGAATAAAACTGCGACCAGTGCCGCAGCAAGTTGCACAGCAAAACTCTTTCTGAACTTCAAACTGCCTTTCTCACTGACGGTAACGCTTCTGCCACTCTGCTTCCAGAGCGGTTGACCAGGAGCCGTGTGGCTCAGGCAATGTTATGCCCAGAGCTTCAGGGCTGAGGGTAGCGATACCCAGAGGTAACTCACTGAAGTGTCGTTTATCCAACTCAGCCAGTTTTCCCATGCTCAAGACGGTAGGATCACCCCAGACATCCGGGTCCGCTTTGTGTAACTGGGCTTCAGGGGACACCAGGAAGTTAATCACGACCTGCGCAGCTGCTTTTGCACGGGCATTATAGGGAATAGCCAGAAAGTGAGTGTTTCCGACCGTTCCGTCAGAATGAACATAGGTTCTGACGCTTTCGGCAAGTTCGCCATTGGCAATCGCAGAGCTGGCATAAGATGGATTAAACGACATTGACAATAGAATTTCACCATCATCCAGCAGAGGTGTCAGCGCCAGATTGTTCTGCACAAAGGTTTCGCCCTCACGCCACAATAACGGGTGCAGTTCATCAAGATAACGCCACAAGGGTGCCGTTATCTTGTCAAAGCTGTCTGGGCCAACAGGCTGGAACAAAGCCGGATTCTGCTGGGCCAGCTCAAGCAACAACTGCTTAAGAAACGTGGTTCCTACAAAATCAGGTGGCATTGGATAGGTGACCCGGCCAGGATGCTTTCTGGCAAATTTCAATAAATCTGCCGCGCTTTTCGGAGGTGCCTGCACACTCTCCTGATCATAAATAAAAACCAGCTGCGCCATGCCCCAGGGTGCTTCCAGACCTTCAACGGGCTCACCAAAATCCAGAATCGTTGTGGGTTTTTCCCGGGTATCAATCCAGCGGTAATTGGGTAGTTGTTCAGAAAATGGCCCAAAAAGCAGGCCATGATTTTTCATTGAACGGAAGTTCTCGCCATTAATCCAGATCATGTCGACCGTGCCGTCTGAATCGCGACCGGCCTGCTTCTCTGCCAATATACGACTGACAACGTCTGCCGTATTGCTGACTTTGACCTGTTTCAATTCAATATCATAACGCTGTCGTACTTGTTTGGCTGTCCAGCGAATATAGTCATTGACCTGCTGATCTCCGCCCCAGGCATTAAAGTAAACACTCTGCCCTCTGGCCTCTTTGAGAATCTTCCGCCATTTTTCGCCCGCTGAGAGTACAGAGGAAGATTCAGAAAGAGACGCCCCATAGCTGCTTAAAGACCAAAGAGATGCCAAAAAAGCCACAGCCTGTAAGACACGTAAAAAGCTTGTTGTAATCATTGAACGCTGGAACCATCCTTAGCTTTTATCCTGATTCAGTATTTGCAGGTCTTTGTCACTGAAGCCTGACAGGTAGAGTATGCTATCAAGACCCAATGTTGAGATAGACTGTCTGGCGCTTTGCCTGACCAGAGGCTTGGCCCGGAACGCAATGCCCAATCCGGCGATACTCAGCATGGGTAAATCGTTAGCTCCATCGCCTACGGCAATGGTTTGCTGCAAAGAAACTCCTTCACTGAGAGCAATCTGTTTGAGCAGCTCTGCCTTGCGCTCGCCGTTGACGATCTCACCTTTGACTTCACCGGTGACTTTGCCATCGACGATGTCCAGCTCATTAGCAAAAATATGGTCGACCCCCAATCGCTCCTGAAGAAAACGGGCAAAGTAAGTAAAACCCCCTGACAGGATCGCTGTTTTATAACCCAGTGCATTCAGGCATTTAAAGAGCTTTTCAGCGCCCTCCATTATCGGCAGCTTTTCGGCTATGCTCGCCAGAACCGACTCATCCAGACCTTTCAGCATGGCCAGCCTTTCGCGGAAACTCTCGTTAAAATCCAGTTCGCCCTGCATGGCCCTTTCAGTGATTGCTGCCACTTTGTCACCCACGCCCGCTGCTTCAGCCAGCAAATCAATAACCTCGGCTTCAATCAGGGTAGAGTCCATATCAAACACCGCCAGCCTGCGATTCTGGCGATAGATGTTGTCTTCCTGAAAGGTCACATCCATGTCCAGCTCTGAGGACAGGCGCAAAAAGTCCGTTCTTAATGCGTCCGGTTCAGGAGAAAGTCCTCTGACCCCGAACTCCAGACAACGGCCAGACAGTCGGGTAATCCGATCTATATGCAGAGCATGTTCTGTTGTGATATGGCTAGCACGGGCGATGTGCTCTGCTGTGATGTTTTTGGAAAGCAGGGTCAGGATGTAACGATTATTGCTCTGTTCGGATGCCCTCTGTTGAAAGCCTTCATCAGAAAGGGTCTGATAATTGCCGTGAAGCTCAAGTTGATCAAAGTGAAAAAGCAGATCTTCCACCACAGGAGAGACTTTCAGACCATCTGGCAATCGAACGATGATCGTCCATGAAAGAGTTCCACGAGTCAGGGTGTCATGGATAACCGACTGCCCGATATCGAGAATTTCCAGCCCCCTGTTCTGATGAGCACAGGCAGCCATGATGGACGTTATGGAGGCCGTCAGACCGGGTTTGTCTCGCCCTGTCACATTAATCAGCAGAATCTCTCTCACAGTTCACCTGGCTTCTTATCGTTTTGCAAATGGCTATACCCCCAAGCGATTTCAAACATTTCCTATCGCTCATGGCAGTTAGCCGACGCTATTGTAACGCATAGAGTTCGATAGCGTCAGGCAGAGAGAGAATTCTGAGACTCCTTGTCCTTCACTCTGGTTTGTGCTTTGTGGTTTGTGATTTGCCTGAAAGCGGGAAAAAAGCTCCTTTCTCAACAAAATGCCGCTCTATTGGAACTCGTTTGTTCTCTTCATAAAGTCAAACTTTCCAGTGCTGAAAAAAAACTGAAAATTGAAAAACAAGCTACACTGTCGCTTTGATATAAGAATCCTTCAGGGTAATGGGTATAAACCAGCTCTGCACTAATATCCTCGCTCAGTATACGACAACCAAGGGTAGTGTCACGCTCCTTGCCGAAATGATCAAAAGCTGGACCCGTTCAAGCATCAGGTATTTCCAATTTATTTTATGCCAAGTGGGGTTTTTCAATGCTAAAAAGCTTGTGGCAAACATTGATATTTTTAACTTTGGTTGTAACAGGAACGGTTAAAGGGGCCTCTTACCCAACTCCTTCGCCTGAGCCACTCACTATAGTACTGGGCAATGGTTCCATTATTGTTCAGGAGGATATGATTTTATCCATCCATGGTTTTACTCCATTTTTTGATTCCCAAAAAGGCTCAGTACTGCTGATTTCAGACATTAACGAGAAAAGTATCATCAGACTTCGGGCAGATGCCCACCAGTCTCTGGCTGTGACTGATCTGTCAGGTCATCAGATACACATTGATTTACAGGATCTGCTAAAAAATAAAAAGGCTGTTTTTGCGCCTGTTGATGGTTCAATTCATACTGAAAAAACAGGGCGGTTTTTTTCGGGTATTACTATAACGGCAAAAGAATTGTCGTCTGCTTTAAATGGCTTGCCGACAAGCTTACTTTTACAAAACAACGATTATCAAAAGGGCAGTCAGCAAGAACGATATTCAGGCGGCCTAACTCCAGGTCAGGCTATTTTTTCTCTTTCTGGGCTTAGTGGTCATAGCAAGTCACTCCTACCAGCAAGTCATGGACTGCTGGGAATAAACGACAAAAAATCACTACTCTCTGAATTTCTCGATTATCCGGTAGCGCCAACTTTTGTAGAAGTGACGGCCTATATGAATTATGAAAACTACACAGATGCTGAAGAAAACGTCAATGACACTATGATTCTGCTTAGATTTCTGGTGGAGAATTCAGAAACAGTAGGAGTGCTTTATTCTTTGTTAATGTCAGCTTTTTCTACAGCTTTTCTCTGCGGACCTAGCGGAGATGAATTTTCGAAAAGATTCTGGATGAAAGATCAATACCAACCGCTAAAGCTGGAAAAACTTTATCATTTTTTGGTATCCAGAAAGCAAAGCGAAATAGATAATGCGTCCCAAACCGTTGAAGGTTCGACTGGGGGAGCTTCGGCAGCATTGCCGGAGTCTGAAAACGCAGTGACAGCAGTGGGTTATGCGATTGCCAGACACATTAGAAGAGTGTTTTCAAGAAGTACAGACGAAAAGATCAAATCTATTCTGGAACACTTCCTTGGACCAGAGCTTCCTCTTCAATATGATGAAGAGCAACTAGACAAACTGGTGAGAGTTGCAAGGCTTCTTAAGCAACATGCCGAGGAAAGAGCAGGTGGAGAACAGTCAGATGAAGATGAAACCTCGAGCAGTGATTCTGAAGATGACATATTAAGCAATCTTAAAGACAAACTGAATTTCTGATCTCAAATAATGCCGCTGATGCGGGCAATTCAGGGTAAGTCTCTCAACAACCCTGATACGAGCAACCCGGAGCACCGCATCAACAAACAAATTGCAGCTCACTATAATCTGCCTTTTCGTCAGGTTATTCGCGGGCAGACGAGCCTTTAAGATCATTAGGTGAAGATTTGGTCTGTAATGCCTCAAATTCACTTTTTACAGCTTGATAACCGGGGGCATCAGGGGCAAAATAGAGTTCATCAAATAAGCTTGTGGTTTTAACAGCTAGAGACCAATTCAAACCATCTTCAATTACATTAAAAGCACTGGTCAAAGAAAAAATCTCCTCACCCCGATAACTAACATGATAATCAGAAGTAAATGATCCCTTCTTGACTTCAGAAAAGTGTCTACCATCATTCAGATTTTCATCTGTTGAAATATTCAGAGGCTCAAGATATTTAAGTAATTGGGTGACTTTCTCAAATACTTGGATATCCTGATCAGGAGCTGCCTCTCTACCATACATATTTTTGTAAATCAGAGTTTGCTGTTTCAGCTGTTCTAAGTAATTAATGATAGTTGTCACATTCTCCTGAGCTTTTTTGTTTGCTGCGTCTATTTCAGTGCTCGCCTGGTTAGACACTACTCTCTGTTCAAGTGACGTGCTGCTGCTGGCAACGGCTCCCAAGTTCTGACTTGAGTGATCGGGATCGCTGCTCAATGAAGCATCAACATTGTCAGCTGCCGTTGTAGTTCTGCCGAAGCTGACACCCTTTGGTGTTTCCTCCTCAGGCTTTGGTGAAAAAAAACCAGCAGTGCTGGAGTTGTTATCTACGTTATTCATATTGACTACTCCTTTGTTAATTTTGTTCCCACTTAGAAAGAACATTCAAAATGGCTTCAAAACTCTGAGTCGGTTTTGAAACAAAAGTTCATAACATTGGAGTAAGTGCAATTAACAAAACTGCGAATAAGGCCTGATCTACCCGATGATTTTAGATTTACGGTCAAACAGGCCACTTTTCAGGCAGTTTCTTGTCATGTTGTAGTATTTTGACTCTCACGGCCCTCTTCTGGGAGAGGCTTCTCGCCGAAGCTGGTAAACTGAACCCTTTTTTACCGACAGAGCTACCGAGACCCACGCTCCGCCTATTGCTGATTGCAGTAGCCAAATCTCCGGGCGGTAGCGTACTGTCAAAAGAACCTTGTTTTCAGGAGTGCCATCAATGACCAGTGCCCAACAGCGCGCCGAACTACAGCGCCAGATCTGGCAGATCGCCAACGATGTGCGTGGTTCAGTAGACGGCTGGGACTTCAAACAATACGTGCTGGGCACTCTTTTCTACCGCTTTATCAGTGAGAACTTCACCAACTACATCACGGGCGGTGATGACAGCGTCAATTATGCGACAATGGATGATGGCGATGAAAACATTGTCGCAACCAGAGAAGATGCCATCAAAACCAAAGGCTATTTTATCTACCCCAGTGAACTGTTTGTGAACGTAGCGGCCAATGCCAGCAAAAACCATAACCTGAATACCGAGCTGGCTGACATATTCAAGTCGATTGAATGTTCAGCCAACGGTTATCCGTCAGAAGCCGATATCAAAGGCCTGTTTGCCGATTTCGACACCACCAGCAACCGTCTGGGTAACACGGTAAAAGATAACAATGTGCTGACAGATCAGCATATCCAGCAGATTATGGCAATCTTCCACAGCAAGGACGATGTGGAGCATGTCGCAAAGTCGGTCAGCCTTGAGACGATCACTGACAATGACTACAACCTGTCGGTCAGCAGTTATGTGGAAGCCAGGGATACCCGGGAGAAGGTTGATATTACTCAGCTGAATGCTGAGCTGAAAACTACGGTTGGCAGGATAGATCAGCTACGCTCGGAGATTGATGCCATTGTGGCTGAGATAGAAGGTTGAGGCATGAACATTTGAAAATATCTTTCAAATGGTGAATAACTGCCGTAGACGACAAAGAGAGGATGCGATTCACCATGTATTATCTCATTGAACACAATCGCACCACCAAGGCTACTCAATGCGATGAATACAGTGATTACTCTGCGGCGCAGGCAGTCTGCCTGCAAAAAGAGCTGCATTACTTTCTGAACAATAAAAATGAAATAGAAGTGGTTATTTTTGAAGCCAACACCATTGATGACTTAAAGCGTACCCACAGTCGCTATTTTGTTAACGATGCACAGAAAGCTAATACAACAGACGCTTTATCGGCGATTGGTCTGCTGGGTCTTGCTATTTCTTTGTTGAATAAAAAGTGAGCAGGGCGAGCATGATTTTCGACAAGCACAATTCATTAGGGATGAGAGATTTTATGGATCAACTGCCGGTTGAGCTTGAGGCGCTTTATGTAGTTATTCGAGATTTTCGAATAACTGCCAATGCCAGAAAAAGAGTACCTCTCTGCCATGCAACGCAGTGTCGTCAAAGATATCGAGTCAAACACCTGCTCAGGCAAGCCTTAACCGATCGGATAGACGACCGTGACCTGTATATGAAAGGCATTGATGTTAGTTATTTTTATGAAGGTTATAGTGAGTTCAGGACTGGGGACTTGTAGTGGTGGGTGATATGGATTTTATGGAAAGGCTGTTGGATGGGGCTGAGGTTGAGTGGGTGCCTTTAGGCAATGAAAAGTTTTTTGAGATTGCCAACAAAGGGAGAAAACCAGTAAAAGCGTCCCTCCGTTCACCGGGAAAAACACCATATTATGGAGCCAACAACATACAAGACTACGTTGAGGGGTATACTCATGATGGTGAATTCGTACTAATTGCAGAGGATGGCTCAGCAAGTCTCGAAAAATACTCTATACAATATGCAACTGGAAAATTCTGGGCTAACAATCATGTGCATGTTATACGTGGAAAGTCGAAACTTAACACAAGATTCATATTCCACTACCTTTGCATTGTTAATTTCATACCGTACTTATCTAGCGGTGACAGAGCAAAGTTAACAAAGGGGAAAATGCAACAAATTCCAATCCCCATCCCCTACCCACAAAAATCCCTAAAAATCCAATCCGAAATCGTCAGAATACTGGACAAATTCACCGAGCTGACCACCGAGTTGACCACCGAGCTTAATGCACGGAAAAAACAATACAACTACTATCGTGATCGGTTGTTGAGTTTTGATGGTGGGGAGGTGGAGTGGAAGACTCTGGGAGAGCTTGGTGAGTTTATTCGTGGAAAGCGATTTACCAAAGCAGATTATGTGGATAATGAAGGTGTTAACGTTATCCATTATGGCGAAATTTATACTCAGTACGGCGTTTCGGCAACTCATGCGGTTTCACAGGTTCGCCCTGAGCTGGCCCCATCACTGAGGTACGCAGAACCCAATGATGTTGTAATAACCGATGTCGGGGAGACCGTTGAAGATGTTGCTAAAGCGGTTGCCTGGATTGGAGATGATAAAGTCGCGATTCATGATCACTGTTATGCGTACAGACATTCACTGAACCCTAAGTACGTTTCCTATTGCATGCAAACAAGCTCATTCATTGCAGATAAGGCAAAGTATATCGTTCGTGCAAAAGTGAAAACGCTGTTAATTAAAGGATTCTCGAAAGTTCAAATACCCGTTCCCTATCCGAACGACCCAGAGAAATCCCTCGCAGAGCAGGAGCGAATTGTTGCCATACTGGACAAATTCGACGCCCTGACAAACTCCATCACCGAAGGCTTACCCAGAGAAATAGAGCTGCGCCAAAAGCAGTACGAATACTACCGTGACTTGCTGCTAAGCTTCCCAAAACCAGAAGAGAGGGCAG
>NZ_JAHHPR010000564.1:0-1144 GCF_024606255.1 Endozoicomonas sp. SESOKO3 | reverse complement strand
ATCAGGCGACGGCAGTCATCGACTCAGTGTTGACATGGTTTCAGCACTCAGGGATATGGTGACAAAGCTGGAAGACCTCTTGCTTTGCCCGGTGGATGTGGAGTTTGCCATTGATCATCAGGGTCGCCTGTTCCTGTTGCAGGTACGCCCCATAACCCGACTCTCTGGCGGTATGGATTTTGCCATGCCTATACCCGATGACAGTCTGATCATTGGTGAGGCCGTCAGTGAAGGCTATTGCACCGGGCCCATCTGGCTGGCCAAAAAACAAGAGTCAGACATAATGCCACACGGAGCCATCGTCCTGGCCCGACACGCCGAAGAATGGCTGCTTGAGCCCGGTTTCCTGATGCGGGCAGGTGGTTTTGTCATTGCAGAAGGAGGATTCAATGATCATGTGGCGATCCTCATGAGACAGGAGAAAAAGCCCTTAATGCTGGCAGGTGGCAGGTATACGGCAGTGATCGCTCAGGGTGTCCATCAAGTCACGCTGGCTTGCGCCCGCTTTAATAGTAAATCCGGTGCCTTCATTGTGGCCGGTGACATTACCGAAAAACTGGCCAGTCACAGAAGCCTGTCTTCTGTTGTTTCTGATGTGCCGCTGGCAAAAGCTGTCCCGTCACGGGATGATTTGTCTCCCCCTGAAGGCACATTTCATAAAGTTGCCAGCGGTTTCCAATGGCTCACGAATCAAAATACACGCCTGTTGGCATTGTTTGCCCCCGGCAGTGGACTGGATTGTTTGGCGAACCCCATAAAATTAAGCATGTCGCCACAACGATCAAAGCTACTGACTGAGACTGCGGATAACGTCAATCGTCTGATTCATGGGGCTGAAGCACTGTTGGAGGGTTATCAGGCATTCTTGCGTCTGGCGCGGCATAGCGATTCACTTGAGATCATGCCATTGCAGGAAGAATTACTGCAACTGTTCAACCGGTTCGCGGCGCTGAAACAGACCCTCCGGTCCGGGATAAAGAGCATCATTCTGCCAATGCAAGCCGCTGATAACGGGCAGCTATCTCCGGGAATGTTTCGTCCGTGGCTGGCAGACTGTCATCTGCTGGAATCCTGTCTTCAAGCTCTCAGCCCTGAGGAGGCTGAGCAGGTGCGGAGTGTCCATGAGCTGATTTTTGCCCTGCAT
>NZ_JAHHPR010000563.1:0-1094 GCF_024606255.1 Endozoicomonas sp. SESOKO3 | reverse complement strand
AGGAGATGGTGATAAAGCTGGAAAACCTGTTGTTCTGCCCGGTGGATGTGGAGTTTGCCATCGATCGTCAGGGTTGCCCGTTTGTGTTACAGGTACGCCCCGTTACCCGACTCTCTGGCGGTATGGATTTTGCCATGCCTGTACCCGAAGACAGTCTGGCCAGTGGCGAAGCCGTAAGCGAAGGCTATTGCACCGGCTCCATCTGGCTGGCCAAAGAACAAGACGCAGTCGCCATGCCAGATGGAGCCATTGTCGTCGCCCACCACGCTGAAGAGTGGATGCTTGTGCCTGAGTTCCTGAAACGGGCAGGCGGTTTTATTATTGCCGAAGGAGGGTTTAATGATCATGTAGCGATCCTCATGAGACAGGAAAAAACACCCTTAATGCTCGCTGGCGGTGAGTATGAGACAGTGGTCGCTCAGGATGGCCAGCAAGTCACGCTGGCCTGCGCCCGCTTTAAGCGTAAGCCCGGTGCCTTTATTGTGGCCGGTGACATTACCGAGAAACTGGCCAGTCACAGGAGCCTGGCTTCTGCTGCTTCTGATGTGCCTTTGGCAAAAGCTGTCCCGTCACGGGATGATTTATCTCTCCCTGAAGGCGCATTCCACGGGGTAGCCAGCGGTTTTCAATGGCTCACGGATCAAAATGCCCGTTTGTTGGCATTTTTTGCCTCCGGCGGCGGACTGGATTGTCTGGCAAACCCTATAAAATTGAGCATGTCGCCACAACGATCAAAACGACTGGCTGAGACCAGGGACCACGTAAATCGGCTGATTCACGGGGCTGAAGCACTGCTGGGGGGTTACCGGGCATTTTTGTGGCTGGCGGGTGACACCGGCTCAGCCGAGGTCAAGCCATTGTTGGAAGAGTTATCGCAACTGAGCAACCGATTCGAGGCGCTAAAACAGATCATCCGATCCGGTTTAAACAGTATTATTCTGCCAATGCAAGCTGATAAAGACGGGCAGCTATCCCCGGGGATTTTTCGTTCGTGGTTGGCAGACTGTCATCTGCTCCAATCCTGTCTTCAAGCCCTCATCCCTGAGGAGGCTGAGCAGGTGCGGAGTGTCCATGAGCTGATTTTTGCCCTGCAT
>NZ_JAHHPR010000562.1:0-1067 GCF_024606255.1 Endozoicomonas sp. SESOKO3 | reverse complement strand
CCAGAAAGGCTGAAGGTTTGACCCAGTAATCATTGAGCTGATGCTCAACCGCTGCGGTCTGAGCCTGCATCAAGGTGTCATGGATAGCCTTGATCAGCTCAGATTCAGCCACGCCAGCGGCGTTAGCATAAGGTGCCATAGTATCCTGAACATTGGCCAGGAATGCTGCCGTCCTGCGGCCGTTATTAAAGGCAATATCATCAAGGACGTAGTTGGCGATGACCGCAGCTGCGTACTCTTTCATGCCAGCAACAGACACTTTCATAGCCGCCGGGGCAGTCACAGCAGGAAAAATATGCAGAATGAATTCCCCGGCACCCCTGTTGGACAGCGTCCGGAGAGCGGCCTTGAAGTGAGTCAACTTGACGCTGTGTTTGTAGCCAAGGAAGTGTTCAAATTCATTCACTGTCTGATAGTCATCAATTCCTCTGACGGCCTCTATGTAGTTCCAAAGTTCAACCTTGCTGATCAGGCCTTCTTGCAGCAGAGTTATGATCCTGTTACCGCTGGCAGAACGGGTAGCGAAGTATTCCCGGAAGCTTTTCAGAGTCGGTTCATCCCCGATTAAGCGAATCGCTGATTTGCCCATGCCGAAAATTTCTTTGTCGTATTCTTCAGCCCCGGATCCCATCTCATTTCTGGCCCTGTGCACTAGTGTCTGGATTTCTTGCAGAGGGCAGGGCTCGTCGAGGTATTCAGGGAAGATTGTCTTCAGGTCCCTGAAGATTTGCACGATTCGACTGGTCTGATCAAACGACAGTTTGTCTCCAACCTGTACATGCAAGCGCAACGATGCAAATTCATCGTCAAAATCGTAAGTCGGAAGGTCGGGTATTGCCTTACCGTGCATTACGGCTAATTCGGCCAGACCATTTGCGACTTGCAGGGCCTGTCGTTTGAGAGGGTGCTGCTGTGCGTATAGGTGGATAGCGTACAAAACTTCTGCCTGTTCCGGCGTGTACTGGAAGGAACCACCTTTATTTTCGACCTCTTCCCCGGTAGCCTTCAGGGCTGGTTTGTCAGTGGCTACCTCTTCCCCGGTAGCCTCCAGGGATGGTTTGTCAGTG
>NZ_JAHHPR010000561.1:0-1318 GCF_024606255.1 Endozoicomonas sp. SESOKO3 | reverse complement strand
GACAAATATTTGATAATGCTCAATGCCTTGAGCTTGACATTCACTGCGACCAACAAAATTTGGTACAGGAAAAAGACTACCGCTTTATTCAAGACCTGAAGCGTTATCCGAAACTGAAAATTGAATTTGATAGTCACAGCGAATTTTCTTACCTGGATGGGCGGTTATTTGAGGACAAAGCCAAGGTGAGAAAAACATTGAATCGACTGAGTGCTGAAGTCACTAAGTTAGATGTGGATAACATCAGAGAACGCCTGAAAGCCGGGGAAGGCTTGACCAAAGAAGAGGGGCAGCTGATAGCAGAATCACGACGAGCACTGCTTGATATCCAGTTGACGGGGGGCAGACGATGGGACATGGGCATACTCTCGCAGCCTGAACAATGGCGTGGTCAGCAGGATACTCTCACCAAGCTGTTAAAGGTTCAGGAAATCGGCACTTTGAGGGGGCAGGAGATTGATCTGGCACAGCTCGACTGGTTGATTAAGCAGCATGATAATGCCAGAACTCACCCCCGGGTAGCGATTGAAGGAGCCGGTCCCACGGGGCTGGCCCTGGCCTTGTCACAATTCGAAGCCGGTGCAGATGTCTCCGTCTTTGATAACAGAAGTACTGAACACGACAAGGGTCAGGTGGTCAGGCTGGATCTCAAATGGATGGATATGCTGAAGTTTTATCTGGGTGAACACTACTATGAGCTTTTTGGTGACGGTGAGGAAAGCAAGGGCATTGTTCGTTCCGACGGTCTTGGCGAGATAGCCATCCGCCATCTGGAAGAAGCATTTCATGATCGACTGACCGAGTTGAAGGCAAGGAATGATCAAACCCATGAGGGTGACGAGCCTTCCAGTCTGGAAAGAATGGCTGCTTTTGAGCTGGAGGGCGTTGAGTCGGGAGTGCAGGGCTACAAGGTCAGAGCACGTTATAACCCTGCTTATGGTGTGGCGCAACAGGGCAGAGCAGAGCATGACACCCCTGAGGAAACGGTTATGCACCGACCTGTGGATATGATCATTTGTGCCAGCGGGAAAAATAGCAGGCTGGGAAAAAAGTTCCTGAGTGATGGCATGGACGACTGGGGCAAGCCATACGCTGCTTGCAGCTGGGAAGGTAAACAAGGTGAGGAATTACCCAACCAGGGGCTGAATACCTTTAAGGATTTCAGGAGGACGGTGATCTTCAACAAAGGTTTTCATAAGCACTTCAAGGAGCAGCTTTACCGGGAGTTGCAGATGTTAAAAGAGTCTGATGACCCCATAAGGAACGTTGTCTTTCCAGAGGATTTGGAAAAATTGAAGAGCCGGACGTTATATAAGGG
>NZ_JAHHPR010000560.1:0-1362 GCF_024606255.1 Endozoicomonas sp. SESOKO3 | reverse complement strand
GATCAAACTGGTCAGAAAATTTTAGTCGTAAGGTTCGTTCTTTACCCCCCTCTGCCTGTTCAAGTAATTCGACGAGGCCAACGTGATTGCCCAATTCCAGGTTAACCATCAAGGCATCATCCATACTGACGACAGTCCCTGAGAGCTCTAATGCTTGCATGCATGCTTTGCCGGATGGCGTCAATAGTGATGCTTTTTCACCCTTAGCACCCGGGGTCGTGCAATCAACGTAGGTGATCTTCTTTTCCTGAAAAAACTGCCCCTGACCCGAGGCCAGAGTGACCGGTGCCAGTGCCTCCACAAAACGCTTATGCAGGGCAAAAATCAAGTCATGAACACTACGGACCTGCTCAGCCTCACGGAAGTGGAGTGCCTGAAGAGAGGGGGGTAAAGAACGAACCTTACGACTAAAATTTTCTGACCAGTTTGATCAACCTTATGGCATTCATAAAGACGGCAAGTCAAAGCGTATGTGGTTTCTGGTGCAATTACTGAAAGCGATCGAACTGGATGAAAATGCGGATAGCATGAAGGTACGTTGCAACGCTGCAGCCGGTCAAATTATCGTCGAATGCTCCCGAATGAAATCAAGTCCACACATGCAGGATGCCTTTGAAAAACTGATGATTGTGTTAGAGACTATCTGTGATCTTGATATCTTCTTTGAGAACGCAGACATTTTTGAAGAATCTCATTGGGATTTTAACTTGCTTGAACAACGTCTTAATCCCGATGTTGTGACAGATGCTGATAGATTCACCTTTCAGCATTGTCTTTTCTCAATGTTTTATCTGAGGGATTACCGTATTAGTCCCGCATGCTGCCAGTTATTAAGTAGCCCTCTTCAACAGTTTGTTTTTTACGCTGAGCGGTTAGGGGAGTGTCGGTCTTCAGTATATTTCAGGGAAAAACCGGAGGTTAGTCTGCGGGAAATGTTAATGAGTGAAGAGATGAATGAGAGCATTAGCAAGGAGCTCTTACATCATTTTTTATTGGCAGATCCCAATTACTCTATTCCACCGTTTGAGGATTTTTATCTCCATTTGAAAGGTCAATACTTCATTATCAAACCATCACGTGATTACACACTGACGTTTGATATTCCACCGGCTCAGTCGTTTTCGGATATTAAAGAAAAGGTCAGGAAAGCCTTGGTGAAGGACGGGCTGAATTATGTCAGTCAACAGGTTCGAAATGATAAAGAGCTTGTATTAGAAGCCATTGCAGCACATCCAATTGATCTGAAATATGTAGGTCAAGAACTCAAGGGTGATAAAGATGTCATCATAGCCGCAGTCACTCGGCGTAGCCGTTCTATGCAAGACGTCAGCCCGGAAATTCCGGATTATGATGAGGTTGTCA
>NZ_JAHHPR010000559.1:0-2294 GCF_024606255.1 Endozoicomonas sp. SESOKO3 | reverse complement strand
ATTTGAGAGGATTCACCGGTTCTGTTAATGTGCCGGAGACATCCAGTTCGGAGAAAAGGGCAGGATTATTGAGATAAGCCAGAGTATCATCAATTAATTGTCGGGATAGACAAGATCTCCACCCCGTCATGAACAGCTGCTTGTTGGCAATGATTCTGTTAGCAAGGACATGAATAAGCCTTTGCCGGACTGTTGGGTCAGTGCAACACTTATCCAGATATTCCTTATCATTAAAACGATTCAAAAAAAATTGAAAATGTTCAATGTAGTCTATTATGAGTTTGGCTTTTTCGGGCCGTAAACGTCTGTCGATAATATGGCTTTCTCCAGCACTAAAGGGTTCAGAATGCAGGACTATGGCATCTTGCTTCTGCCTTATTTCTTCCGGGAAACTGCAGGAATAATTGCCAGGAAAATACGGATAAACAATATTCATAACGCGGTTTTTAAAATCATCTTCTGCATTAACTTTATTAAAGAAAGAAAAAAGGACTCCTGTATCAAAAGCCTGGCTTATTTCAGGTCTTGTGCTTAACATTTGTGATAATGATTTTTTTCCTATTTCAATCAATTCCTGAAGCAATGAATCACTCAAATTTTCAACGACTATGACAAAAAAGGGATTAGCTTTTACCAATCTTTTTAACAACGAAGCAAATCCCTCCCTGCCATCTTTGTATCTTTCTATGCAATAATGATAAACATCAGACAAGGGGTAGATGCCTGAAACATAGCAATTCATTCTTATTTCCAGCGCTGCTGAAGTAGCTTTGAGAAGTACCTCTTCAAAGAAGTCAGGATCATTGATCGCCGTCATATATTTATTATAATTTTTGAAAAACTCGATAAAATTATCGTACAAACCGAAACCATTGAGTGAATCCAAAATGGATTTTTTTGTTAAAAACGGAGCCGGAACCTCTGATAATGTACACAACCCCTTCGATAATTGTAAAAGACAGTACTCTTCGTTTTTATCCAGGATGTCTTGTGGCAGGTCTTTAAGTTGTATCCTTCCTGAACGGATAAGCTGATCATACAAATCATCATCTTTAAAGCTGTCTGGAAGAACAGGCAAAGATTTTATTTTTGCTGCGATATCCAGACGCTCATAAATCGGTATTGCCAGTTTCGGCGGTGTACCATAGGGAATACCCTGCTGACTTGAATATTCAGTCAGAAAATCAATATCATTTTTTAATTCTTCAGTAAGGTCTGTGAAGTGATGTCTCAATTCTGTTCTCCTGACATCAGCCAGGAATATCTGTTTTCTCCTTTCAGTGGTTGACATTAATACCTCCCTCATTTCATCACTTTCCTCCATATCGAAAACATTCCATAGTTGATTTCTTATTATCCCTGACAAAAGTGTTGGGGATCTGGAATAATCTTTAGGCAAATTTATTTTCGGACGACAACGAAGGAAGTCGATAACATCTATAAATTCATCTACCCTGAGTCTGCCTTTTCTAAAACCGATGAGTTCCTGAATCAGCTTGACTTGTCTGTCGGTTAAGATAGCAGTGTTCGCCCCCTGAATGGTTTTAAGTGTTTTTGGTTTTGGTTTGATTTTAGGGGCCTTAGGGGTATCTACATCTAAAACAACGGCTCTGGAGGAAATTCCGATTTCTTTTTGCCCTGTTACGAGATCGGGTGTGAAATCTTCGCGCTTTTCTGCAAGTGGCTCACTACTGACAGGACTAACGATTCTGCCAGTGCCAGTGACATTGCCATGATTCGCTGTAACATCTTCTGTAACACGGTCTACAGCGGTGCGAGTAAAGAGATTTTGCCCCTGATTACATGAGGGTTGAGATAATTGATTCATCCTTTTTTTCCTATCTTTGATTATCCTTAATCTTGACGAGGGTGAGCCCAGCCAAAGAACGCTTTCATATATTGACCTGTTGATTAAACGAAAGTTCCAAAAAAGAAGGATCCCAGAGTTGAAATAAGGCCGTTGGCTATGCCTGTGTCATACCGAACAGTGCAAATAGACTGTCAGTGATGCCGGGATAAGATCTGAGCCGTTTGCTGCGCCAAAGGTCTTTCTGTCCAGCGGGCAGTGGCTTGGTTATTGATGTGTAACAGGATGATTCGCCAAGATGTTGGGGGCACTGGGGAGTATCAACGTCATTCTGTATTATCCTCCTCTGTGTATTGATCTGCGAATGCAAAAATATTGCCGACAAACAATGTAAGTCCCTTGACCAGACTGATCAGAGGAAAGACAGCGTTGTTGGCTCCAAGATTGAGTTGGTCATTGACATTATGGAAGTCTTTGGGAAATTTTT
>NZ_JAHHPR010000558.1:0-2178 GCF_024606255.1 Endozoicomonas sp. SESOKO3 | reverse complement strand
ATTTGAGAGGATTCACCGGTTCTGTTAATGTGCCGGAGACATCCAGTTCGGAGAACAGGGCAGGATGATTGAGATAAGCCAGAGTATCATCCAGTAATTTCCGGGGTAAACAATTCTTCCAATACCTCAGCAACAACGGTTTGTTTGCAACGATCCTGCTTGCCAGTACATGAACAAGTCTTTGCCGGAGCGTTGGGTCAGTGCAACACTGCTCCAGATACTTTGCATCATTAAATTTATGCAAAAAATCCAGATAATGTTCAATGTAATCTATTATGAGGTCAGCTTTCCCGGGCCGTAAACTTCTTCTAATAATATGACCCTCTCCAGACTCAAAGGGTTCAGAATTTAAAACGATAGCGTCTTGCTTCGCCAGTATGTCTTCGGGAAATGAATGGAGATATTTTAAAGGAAAATACTGACAGACAATATCCATGACCTGACTTACAAAATCCTTATTTGCATTAATTTTTTTAAAAAACATATTAAGGTGGCTGATAGAAAAATATTCACTTATCTCAGGTCTACTAATTAAGTTTTTTAATAATAACTCTTTTCCTGTTTCGATTAATTTCTGAAGCAAAGCATCATCTACATTTTCAATTGATACAACAATAAAAGGATTGGCTTCTACCAGTTTTTTTAACAACAAGGTAAGCTTTTTTTGATCATCCTTGTATCTTTCTATACAAAGATCATAAACATCAGATAAGAGAGATTGAGATATTTTAGCGAAATTTCTTTTACCGAGTGCGGATGAAGCTGTCTTTAAAAGCACTTCTTCAAAAAACTCATCATTATTCATCATAACCTTATGTTTATGATTGCCTTTGAAAATCTCGCTGAAATTTTCAAAAAAATAATCAC
This sequence comes from Endozoicomonas sp. SESOKO3, assembly GCF_024606255.1. NCBI lineage: Bacteria > Pseudomonadati > Pseudomonadota > Gammaproteobacteria > Oceanospirillales > Endozoicomonadaceae > Endozoicomonas > Endozoicomonas sp. SESOKO3. The sequence continues at coordinate 1,311 of NZ_JAHHPR010000558.1, read as the reverse complement.
CATCAAGCGAGTCCAAAATCAACTGTTTTGTTAAAAACCGAGTCGGAACCTCTGATAATGTACACAACCCCTTCGATAATTGTGAAAGACAGTACTCTTCGTTTTTATTTATGATGTCTTTCGGCAGGTCTTTGAGCTTTATCCTTCCTGATTTGATAAGTTCATCATACAAACCATCATCTTTAAAGCTGTCCGGAAGAACGCTCAATGACTTTATTTTTGCTGCGATATCCAGGTGATCATAAATCAATTTTGCCCGTTCAGGCGGTGTACCACTCGGAAGACCATGCACGTTTGAGTATTCAATAAGGAAGTCAATATCAGATTTTAATTCTTCAGAAAGGTATCCATAGTGAGATGTTAGGGCTCCGCTCCTGACAGCATTCAATAATATCTGTTTTGTTCTTTCAACTGTTGATAACAATGTTTCTCTGATTTTGTCACCTTTTTTCATTACCAAAACACTCCAAAGACGGTTTCTTACTATCTCTGAAAGAAGGGTTGGTGATTTGGAGTAATGTTCAGGTAAATATTTTTCAGGATCACAAGGAAGAAAGTCGGCAACATCTATAAATTCATCTTCTGTGAGTCTATCGTTTCTACCATCAATGAGTTCTTGAATCAGCTTGACTTGTCTGTCGCTGAGGATAGCAGTGTTCGCATGCTGAATGGCATGACGCTTTCTTAATCCTGATTCGCATGCAGCTACTTCACAGGTATCTACATCTAAAGCAACGGCTCTGGAGGAAATTCCGACCTCTTTTTGATCTTTTTGTCCTGTTAAGGGATCTGCGCGATTGACTCCCAAAGGCTTACCGCTGACAGGCCTGACGGTTCTGCCGGAAACATTGTCGTAATCCGCTGTAGCACTATCTGAGACAACGGCTGTTGCAGTGCAAGCAGAAAAATTTTGCCCCTGATTATATGAGGATTTAGATAATTGATTCATCATCACTCCTGTCTTTAATTGTACTTAATCTTGACGGGGGTGAGCCCACTCTATGGAATGCTCGTAAATTAAGACCCGCTAATTAAATGAAAGTTCCAAAACAGAAGGACTACAGAGTTGAAAAAAGACCTCTGGCCGAGCCAATGCAACACAAAGCAATGTCAATAGCCTGAAATATTGGATGCATTGGGGGGATATACCTCATTCTCTATTATCTTCCTCTGTGTATTGATCCGCGAATGCAAAAATATTGCCGGCAAACAACGTAAGTCCCTTGACCAGACTGATCAGAGGAAAGACGGCGTTATTGGCTCCAAGATTGAGTTGGTCATTGACATTATGGAAGTCTTTGGGAAATTTTT
>NZ_JAHHPR010000557.1:0-1005 GCF_024606255.1 Endozoicomonas sp. SESOKO3 | reverse complement strand
GATCGGTAAGTTTTTTGGCCAGAAGGTAGCCTTTACTAGCAACAGGGTTTTCACTGGCTGCAGGGCTTTTATTGGCAAGAGGCCGGGTATCAGAAGCGTGGGAGCTTTTCTCTGTCATTTTACGAACGGGATGTTCGACCACTTCAGTCTTTTTTCCCCGGAAGCGAGCAAGCACCTCATCCTTGACGGTGCGGGCTAATCCGGACAAGCCATGATAAACGCTGCCTAAAATACGCATCCTGCCTTCCCTGACCATTTGAATTCTTCAGATACTCCTTAACAGCCCGAGCTTGACGTTTGGAGAGCATCTCATAATAGCTATCGACACCTGAGCTATTGGTATAACCAAAGCTTTCGGTGTTTTATCCAGATCGTCTTTGTCGAATTTGAAGAGAAGAATAGTTGAGTTTCTCGAGTATCTCTGGAAAACAGTACGACCTTGATTTCCAGAGTACTTTGCGATGTCAAACCTGCGGCAGACGGGTATTTGTCAGAGAGAGGGAGTCGGAGGTGTATCCTTCACAGGCCAGAGGCTCCTGATGTCTGTCTGAAAGAAGGGAGATAAGGTATTCCGGATAACGGATGTCGCCTATTGCGTCACCAGGGTGGGTAGAGTCTTCAAATAAACGTTTGCTGTCGAGTCCTGGATTATACATGATCGTCTTCCTTTACGATGCTGTTTTTCAGGGCTTTAAAACGGTTAAGGTTTAAAGCGGTAACCTGTTTAATCAGTTGTCGATGAATGCAGTATTTCTATTTGTTCCGATCCAAAATTATCATTGTGTAGCCTTACAGCCTTAAAACTACCCCTTATGTTCTTCAGCTGTTACCGATTAAGGTATCGAATTTCTTTCTGCCTGTCACTCTTTTGACGCTTAGTATTTTTTTGACGGTATCATCTGTATACGGGCTGGAATGATTCAGGAAAATTAGCGTCTGGCATAGAATTTTTTTCTAGCAGCCTGTCGGACTTAAGCGTCCGTAGCGAGGATTGCAAGAAATTGA
>NZ_JAHHPR010000556.1:0-1132 GCF_024606255.1 Endozoicomonas sp. SESOKO3 | reverse complement strand
GAGTTCAAGGATGTTGGTATAACCGTTCTGGGCTGTGATATACAGTGAGGTAACGCCAACCGTAGTCCGGGCGTTGAGATCTGCCCTGGCTTCGATCAGGGCTTTCACAATGTCGGTATGGCCGTTCTGGGCAGCGATGTACAGTGAGTTGACACCACGCGTAGTCCGGGCGTTGAGATCTGCCTTGGCTTTGATCAGGAGTCTCACGATGAGTGTATAGCCCTTCTGGGTTGCGATGAACAGCGGGGTGGCGTCATCCTTAGTCCGGGCGTTGAGATCTGCCTTGGCTTCGATCAGGATTTTCACGATGACAGTACGACCCCTCTGGGCTGCGATGAACAGCGCGGTGGCACCATCCTTAATTCGGGCGTTGAGATCCGCTTTGGCTTCAATCAGGAGTTTCACGATGTCGGTATGACCCTTCTTGGCAGCGATCAACAGCGGGGTGGCACCATCCATAGTCCGGGCGTTGAGATCCGCCTTGGCTTCGATCAGGATTTTTACGCAGTCAGTGTTATTTTCCTGGGCCGCCATGAACAGTGCAGTGGCTCCATTCTTGTTCCGGGCGTTGAGATTCGCCCCGGCGTTGATCAGGCGCTCGACAATGTCTTTGTGCCCCAGAATGGATGCCAGCATCAAGGCAGTGAAATCATCCAAAGCCGCATTGACATTGACTCCTTCTGCCAATGACTTCTCCAATTGATCCAAATCCCCCCTAAAACAGCCACGATAAAACGCTTGATCGGGAAAAAATGTATCAGAGTGAGACTCGCCGGTGTTCTCATTCAGCATAGGCATCGGGTCTTGCCGACACATTGAACACCGGCGAGAGCCGATGGGCTGGTCAACAAACCACCTCGAAATACAGTCCAGGTCGAAGCGGTGGCCACAACATCGGCTTTTGACGATCACAAGTGCTTCATCACGATCATGAAAATGATCCAGACAAATAGGACAGGGATCGGACTCCAGCGTTATGTCAGTATCCATGGGGGCAGAGGGGCGAGCAATGCCATCCATGAGTAGTGTATCTGTCTTATTCACACGACCTGCGCACTCCATACAGTGTCCGTTGTCCAAATGTGGGCATGAGCTTTGTTCAGGCGTTGCGCCTGTGTGGACTGTCAAATTT
>NZ_JAHHPR010000555.1:0-1820 GCF_024606255.1 Endozoicomonas sp. SESOKO3 | reverse complement strand
CAAGGGTTAAATTATTGTGGTCGTTTATTCCAATCTGGCTGATTCATTTTTTCAGTCTCATACGTCAGACTCTTACAGTATAACTTTGGCTAGATGACATTCTGTGTCTTTCAAAAACCTGTTTACTCATTTTCCCTTGCTTTATCGAGTTCAGGGTCATTCCTACGAATGCAAGCTTGATCCTACCAGGTGGTTTTTTTGTCAGAAATTTTATGGGTGTTTTTTTAATTCTTCGGTCAATAACCAGCCTCTTTCTGGTGTCGTACTGCAAGCACCGTAGCAAGACCATTCTCTATTCGATATAAAGCAACATAACCACTGTTACCGAAATCAATTAGCCACTCTCTAAACTCTGGCTCCATACCATCAACAGGACGACCAATCTCAGGTTGACAGGCTAAAACCTTAATGCCTGAGCGAATTGCTTTAATCGCACGACTGGCTGAATTTCCATCTTTCTGTGCCAAAAATTGGTGTAATCGTTGAACATCTCTAAGAGCGGAAGGTGACCATATCAGTCGTGACACTTAGGAATCTCCCCATTTTCACCCGCCTCAAGCTTTTCTAACCATGCATCCGCTTCTTCAAGCGTTAGGTGCATACCATTCTCTTGATAGCTGTTCCAAGCATTAAGGGCGTCCTGTTTGAAAGCCTCTTTTTTCTCTTCACATGTTACATAACGACGAATAGCTTCACACATTATCCAATGTGCTGATCGGTGTCTGGCCTCCGCCAAATTCTTAACTCTTCTTTTCAGGTCTTCATCAAGCTTTACCGAGGTTACCATTTGTTTCTCCCTTGGTATTAAAAGGTAATACCCATTAATACTATACCATAAGACCCAAAAGTAAAGAAAACCCTCGTTTTAGTATCCGGCCAGAAAAATTGCTTACACGTCAGATACTTCAAAACCCTTACAGCTTCAACATTGAGAATGGTTTTTGAGAGCCTGAAGCCCGTTATTTATCAAACTTTCAGCCAAACCCGAATGCTTCTCAAAAACGGTGAAAATCGAGAAACAATTATCTTGAAAAACACCGGAGCACCGAGAGATCACACCCCCGAGAGATAGTACACCCACAGAATGAATCAAATTTTATGGGTGTCTCTTTTTTTCCTATTTAGGTTACAATAGTTCTGACTTTTGCCAGAGCCTCTTCAACTACCGATTTTGAAGCCCTTTCCACCTTTTTTATGTACCTTGCCTTGTAATCTACCGTCCGAACCTGCTGGCACACAACAACCCCAGAAATTTGATTGCCAGCTATTGAAACTTCAAAGGCATGGCCACGAACAGTAGAGGTGATAGGTGCAACCAGTACCAGTTTTGTTTTCTGGTTGAATACTTTTGGAGATAAAACCAGTGCAGGCCGAGTCTTCTGTATTTCCACTCCTCGCGTTGGATCAAAATCAACCCAGATCACATCACCACGCTCGGGAATATACGCCATTACAGAAGCTCCTCTCCCTTTGGCGCATCATTGAGCCATTCACGTTCTTCGTCATTCAAGATGAAGGCACTGGCAGGACTGGCTGATAACAATTCGTCCATTGTGTACTCCCTCTGGGAGCTGGAAGGTTTGATAACAATCTCGCCATCAAGTGCTTCAATCGTGATACTGCTATCCACTTCCAGACCAGCCTTGGCGAGAACTTTAGCAGGTAACCGCACTGCTGCGCTATTACCCCACCGTTTGATTTCAGTTTCCATATAAGACCTTTTCGTATCTACTTGTGTAGATACTAGATAGTAACAACATGGGTGTCAACAAACAGCAAGGGATTCAAGGATGGAGTCAAGGACACCTACATAAAAGTGT
>NZ_JAHHPR010000554.1:0-1695 GCF_024606255.1 Endozoicomonas sp. SESOKO3 | reverse complement strand
TTCCGCAGTGCTGGCATTGCCATTGCTGTCTGGAGTGAAATTGGCAAGAGTACCGACATTGTGCTTGATTGTCGTGTGAGGAGGTACAGCCTTGCTACTTCTGTTGGCAGTATCGACGGTGGGGTTTGCCAGTTTTGGTGAAACCAGCATGTAAAATCTATCTTGAACATCACTATTGAGTAGACCCAGAGGATCTGGACGCAATCCTGAGCCAATGCTGATTGCAAGTTGCCTTTTACCGTTCAGAGCCAGGTCAGAGATGTCTGGGCGAGTGAAGAATTTTCTTGCATTTATCTTCTTCTGAGTCGCTGTCATATCATTCGAATAGCCGATGTATGCAATGACGCCATCATCACTGTCTGAGAAGCCGCCTCCATCATCATCTGCAGCCCATATGAGATGTTGTTTGTCACTGAGACTTTGGACGGCACAGTTACTGACACTTCCATTTGAATCTGCTGTGCAGTTGTTAATATAAAGTCTCCAGACTTGCCCTCCAGTATCAGCAAAGAAGAGCTGGTCGCCATATCCATCACCATCGATATCCGCTACCGTCACTCCACCTGGAATACTGTACTTCATTTTGTTCAAGGTGAGAGTATGTCCACTTGAATGACTGGCAGACCAGATCAAAGCTCCGGTTTTTGCATCGACAATATAAATTGCATTTCCCATGCTGTCTTGTGAATACAGAGCCTGAGAATCCTGGTTGACATCATAACCCCCGGAGAAAATCAGTACGTCCTTGCTATCAGCACCAATTTTGAGCTTGGTTCGAACCGGTCTTGACCAGGATTGCCCTAATTGCTGGAAGGGGGCCACACCGCCATTAATGTACCAAAGCATTTTTGGATTGCCGGTATCAGTCACATTCAAGGCATAGTAATTTCTCCCTCCCCTTCTCATGCCTACGTAGGCGTAAACAAACTCTCCATCATTTGGAGTTGTCTTACTCAACTCCTCTGTAGTGTTACCATCGTTGTCTTTATCTGCAGTATCTGCTCCACCATATATGACGCCATTCTTATTCACATCATTTGCCCAAAGAACCAGATGACCATCTAATCCGTAAGGGCGTCCATGACCCGGTGTTCTATTAGTAGAACCATTGGTATTTAAGTGCCTGACATTGGGAAGTAATTCCTTTGGCATATAGGCAAACAGTTCTTCACCTGTCTGCGCATTAACAGCGTGGAACATGCCATCATTTGTACCGAGGAAGAGGGTGAGGTCAAGCTGGTTTTCTGCACAGCTGAAAGGAGCACTTGCAGAGTAGTTTTTACATTTATAATTGACCAACGCAGGTGTGGAGTGAAGTGGGTCTCCGATACCTTTGGAACGATCCCTGATCCAGTTAATAAGCTCATCTCTTTCGGTCGTTTGACTATCGCTTAGTCCGAACAGAGTCGGTGATAGCGAATTATTTGTATCTACGACTGCATTAGTGCTGGTTAAGATTTGAGCGCCACTATTTACACCTGCAGGACTACTACCAAGAAAGGTATAAACTTTTCGATGACTACTATTGGAGGATGAAACCGAGAGGATATCATTTACACCACCCTTTTCGACTTTACCGCCGTCAATACTTGTGCTCCAGAAACTAAACGCATCTTCTTTGAAAAAACCTGTAGAGGTATCTACGGCGGGCTTAGGCGTTGAGCTGTTATCATATATTTCAGCAGGATCTCCCAG
>NZ_JAHHPR010000553.1:0-4673 GCF_024606255.1 Endozoicomonas sp. SESOKO3 | reverse complement strand
ATACTTCGCTGCCCGCACACAAAATCTGGAAACTTTCAGCCTTGAGGACCCCATCACCACCAAAGCCAGGAAATTGTCTCTTTCGGATCTGTATAAGCGGGCGTTATTGCTCAGTCGCTCCCGATCCAACCAGCTGAGACCCCAGGAAATCCGACAGATTTTCAAGGCACTTTGCCTCTGGGCACCACACAGCAAACTCGAGCCTGTAGAAGACAGCCGGTCACACTTTGTGGTCAATCTGGATTCCGATGAAGGCCTGCTCTATAGCTCTCTGTTGGAAGGAGAAAAAAATGATCACCTTCTGGCTCTGGATTCCAGGCTACTAACCGCACACCTGAAAAGGCTGAGTGAATCCGTCTCGGAAGAAAAGCCCGGAGCTATGGCCAAACGGGTCATTGATCATCTGGCGGCTGCCTGGAGCCTTCCCGGACAACGAAAACACCAGCGCCAGCAAAGCTCAGACACTTGTGAGATCTGTTTTGGCTTCAGCGCGGTTCATTATTTCCTGCACGATCAGCAGTCATTTGATGAAATGGTTTCCGGACATATCGCACAAAACAAATCTGGCAAGAGCACGTTCTCCTCCAATGACAGCAGTGATGCCTGGTCGGAGGCCCATGACGCGCACACCGATGAAGATGCAAAGATGTTCACGAGCACTTCGCCCGTCCACTTTACCCACTCGGGTAATCGGGAACCTCTATACCCCGTTTACAGTTGCTCAATCATCAATACCTGCGCAGGGGGTTATTGCCTGAGCAGCAGTGGTGATCTTGAACAACAGCTGCGAACCGGAGAGCTTCTGGCTATCAGAGAAACCGGCAAGAAAAACTGGCTACTGGCCGCAGTACGCTGGGTTCAGGTGAATGATAAAAAAGATCTGCTCATGGGTTTGGAGCTTCTGTCTGCCTCAACAAAACCTTGTGCGCTCACACCTCTGAAAAAAAACATGGACACCACTCACTATCAGAGAGCGTTCCTTTTACCAATCATGCCGCCTGTGAATGATATGCCCACCTTGATAACGCCCAGGATGTCCTTCAAAAGTGGACTGAAATTCACTCTGCTCCAGGGAGACAAGATCCGAAAAGGGCAACTGCTGGAATGCATCTCCAGCTCACCGGGCTATAGACAGTTCAAGTTTCGACTGCTGGAAGATCAGTATTAAGTCTTCATTTTACACAAAGGTATTTCTACAAACTGAATACTTCTTACTACAGACTAATCACTTCTATAATCCTTTGATTAAACCCTGAAGATCGAAGCAAGGCAGTCAGGTGTTCAACAACCATTCTTTGACGTATTCTCTACTTTTCATCTGCCTTCTGACAGGCTGCACCACCACTCGGGAGGTCATGGAATCCTGGCAAAGTCACCACATAGAAGAAGTGGTCGGTAACTGGGGAGCCCCCAGCTCCACGCTGCAACTGAAAGGTGGTAAGAAAGTTTATAGCTGGGTCTCTAACTGGGGCTCAGCCTACCTGATGAGCACTTGTCGCCAGTCGTTTACTACTTCCTCCAAAGGCATCGTTTATAAATGGCGATACACTGGTTGCCCATACTGGCAATCAATATCAATGGATAAAATTAATACAATGCCATCGGACTTGGCAGACAACTAAAGCGTTTACGCAAAGAACACGCAAACCCGGAACCACAAGCATTTACTCAATATTCTGTATCTGCTCCCGCATCTGCTCAATCAGCACCTTAAGGTTGACAGCACTTTGTGTCAGACCTGCGTTAATGGATTTTGAGGACAGCGTGTTGGCTTCCCGGTTGAGTTCCTGCATCAAAAAATCAAGACGGCGCCCGATAGCCCCTTTCTTGCCCAGAGTGTGTTTAACTTCAGAAATGTGGGCAGATAAACGATCCAGCTCTTCATCAACGTCCATTTTCTGTGCCAGAATCACCAGCTCCTGTTCCAGTCGATCCGGCTCCAGCTCAGCCCTGGCTTCGTTGAGACGATCCATGATTTTTTGTCTTTGGGATTCCAGCAAATCAGGGAGAATAGAGCGCACGCTTTCTACTTCTTCGGTGACACCTTCCAGCCTTAACCGGATGAATTTCTCCAGCTCGGCCCCCTCTCTGCGACGGGAGTCCGACAGCTGTAACAGGGCTCCTTCAAACGCTTTGACAGCTGCCCCATGAACCGGAGTCATGTTGGTCTCTTCATTATCCATAATGCCGGGCCATTGCAGGACTTCCAGAGGATTCACGCCGGAAGCATTGATGAAATAGGTTTCAACTTTGTTCACCACAGATTGCAGAGCTTCCAGGACCGATTCATTGACGTTCAGTTGCTGCTGACCTTCCGCCAGTTGCAACTTCAATGAACATTCTACCTTGCCCCTGTGCAAGTGCTTTCTCAATGCCTCTCGCAATGCGGGTTCTAATTCCCTGACAGCTTCTGGCAGACGAAAATGAGGCTCCAGGTAGCGATGGTTGACTGAACGAATTTCCCACACCAGGCTGCCCCAGCCCTCCTGGACCTGAGTACGGGCAAACGCCGTCATACTGGAAGTCATAAGTTTCCCTATTAAAAGAACAGCCAGCCACAATGGCTGAGCATGAGTAGTGTACGAAAAAGTTTGCAATCTGGTGCTGCAGGATACATCAACAGCAAGCAGTATCAAGCTTCGGTGAGCTTTCGGCCGTCCGTGGTTATTTTATGGCAAACATAGAGCCCTCGGCCTGCCTTGGTTATAATTCCGCTTTTAACATTCTCGGCGGTAGAAGGTAAGACCATGCGGCGTCCCAGTGGAAGAACTGCAGATCAGTTACGCAACATTAAAATCACTCGTGAGTACACCATGCACGCTGAAGGATCAGTGCTGGTTGAGTTTGGCAACACCAAGGTAATCTGCACCGCGTCTGTCGACAGGTCAGTTCCCCGATTTCTGAAAGGTTCCGGACAAGGCTGGGTGACCGCCGAATACGGTATGCTGCCCCGTTCAACCACAGACCGGATGGGTCGCGAAGCTGCCAGAGGCAAGCAGGGTGGCCGCACTCTGGAAATCCAGCGCCTTATTGGCCGCTCCCTGCGCGCTGCTGTTGATCTGAAAAAACTGGGTGAGAACACCATCACCATTGACTGTGATGTGATCCAGGCAGACGGTGGTACCCGCACAGCTTCTATTACCGGTGCCTGCGTAGCTCTGGTTGATGCTATTCGACATATGCAAAGGAAAAAGATCATCAAGAATGATCCATTCCTCCAACTGATTGCTTCTGTTTCTGTAGGTATTTATCAGGGTAGTCCGGTTCTGGACCTGGATTATCCAGAGGACTCCAACGCTGAAACCGATATGAACGTCGTCATGACAGAAGAGGGTGGTTTCATTGAGATTCAGGGTACCGCTGAAACAGCACCCTTCAGTCAAAACGAGATGACAGCCATGTTAGCCCTGGCTAAAGCAGGCATTGATGATCTGGTTAATCTGCAAAAAGAGGCTCTGGCAGAATAAACCGCCTGATCCAGACCGCTTGCCGGTCTGGCATCGCCGGATGAAACGTAGGAATAGGGATAACCGAGAGCCTGTCAGCTATCGGTTAAAAGAAAGTGCAGATCAGCTCTCCAATTCCCAGTCAAAGTCGATGATAACCGGAGCATGACTGGAGAAAGTCTGGTTTTTGTAGATGCCGCCATTCAATACACAGTGACGCATTCCGGCCGTGATGATCGGATAATCAATACGCATGCCCAGATTGTCTTGACGCAGAAAATCATCTTGCCACCAGCTGTATTTGCCAGACTCACGATCTACTTCACGATAGGCATCAAAGAAGCCCATATCACCCAGCAAGCCTTCCATCCAGCCGCGTTCGGCAGGCTGAAAACCGGAAACTTCTTCAGAATCGCGCCAGTTGGCCACATCAATCTTGCGATGAGCAATGTTCCAGGTACCCGCCATAATGAATTCACGGCGCTTGCGACGCTGCTTATTCAGGTGATGGGAGTAATTGTCCAGAAAGCGATACTTGAAATTCTGGCTGTTAGCATCATGACCTTCAGGCACATACATGCTGGCGATACTGATCTTATCAAAGTCGGCCTGGATATAACGCCCTGTTTCATCCGCCTCGGGAAAACCAAGGCCGCTGATAATGGCTTTGGGCGACTGACGTGTATACATAGCTACACCGCCAGAATCTTTCCTGTCATAGCCACCATATGCATAACAGAAATATTCATTGAGCTGATACCGGTCTTCTTCCATTGCAAACTCATCCTCACGAATGTCCTGCAAACAGATAACATCGGCATCCTGGTCCATTAACCAGTCAAAAAGGCCTTTTTCACGCGCGTTTTTTATGCCTTCGCAATTAAAGCTGATAACTCTCATTATTGACTACACCTTGCCTTGACCAGACCTGGCCCGGCATAAAGCAAAACACCTGATTGGGCTGTCGACTTAAGTCAACAGTCGTTAAAACAGGCTTCATCCTGCATCTCTCTCACGCCAATGAGGGTGTCGACTCACAACCTGGATAGCCACAAGCCGCTCTTCAACCAGAGCGTCACTTCCCGGAGTCGGGACCAGCTTTAAACCGCCCTGATTAAACCCTGGAAATAACTTAATAGTTACAAGAGCTGCATTTCCACGGTAAAAGTTCAACTACACAGAGTACAGGAAAAGAGGGAATTTTAACTGACGGATGATACAGGGTTG
>NZ_JAHHPR010000552.1:0-5194 GCF_024606255.1 Endozoicomonas sp. SESOKO3 | reverse complement strand
ATTGCATTTCCACATAATCACGGGCATGGCCCCAGTCCCGCAGGGCATCCATATTGCCGAGATAGAGACACTGATCCAGCCCTTGGGAAATATTACTCAGCCCTCTGGTGATCTTACGTGTGACAAAGGTTTCACCGCGCCGGGGTGACTCGTGGTTAAACAAAATGCCATTACAGGCATACATGCCGTATGACTCACGATAGTTAACCGTAATCCAATAGGCATACATCTTAGCTACTGCGTAAGGAGAGCGCGGATAAAAGGGCGTTGTCTCTTTCTGCGGGATTTCCTGAACCAACCCATACAATTCTGAAGTAGAGGCTTGATAAAAGCGGGTTTTCTTTTCCAACCCTAAAAATCTTATTGCTTCCAGCAGCCGCAATGTGCCTAATGCATCGACATCTGCGGTATATTCCGGTGACTCGAATGAAACCGCAACATGGGACTGTGCCGCCAAGTTATACACTTCGTCTGGCTGAACTTCACTGATAATACGCGTAAGGTTAGAGCTGTCGCTTAAATCGCCGTAATGCAGTCTGAAATTTTGGTTGTTTGAGTGTGGATCTTCATAGATGTGATCTACACGTTCGGTATTGAACAAAGAGGCTCGACGTTTGATGCCATGAACTTCATAGCCTTTATCGAGCAGGAATTCTGCAAGGTAAGAACCATCCTGACCTGTAACACCCGTTATTAATGCAACTTTTTTATCCATAATAATACTCATTAAATTACTGTAGCACTGAATTTATTGACAACTGAATCAAAGTTATTAAAAAAAGCCTAATATCGTCAGGACCTGAGATGAGCAGTAATCTCCCACCCATCACCATTATTCAAGATATGTTCTACAAAAAACAAAGAGTGTGATTGCATACTATTTGTTAGTAGTAATTTTCAGCATCTCTTCAGCAACAGTTTCCCAAGAGCACGGTATTGATTCTAATGCACCCTCCCAGTTCGGCCACCATCCAGCATCAAGTCTATTGGCCAGTTCCATTATTGCCGATTGTAATGACTGCACATTATCTGCTTCGAAATAAATAGCTTCATCACCACAGAGAGTTCTTGCATAAGGTAGGTCTGGGCAGAGTATTGGTAGTCCACAAAACATTGCCTCAACGAGAGGAAAGCCAAAACTTTCTTCATTTGAGAGAAATAATAATGCATCACAAGACCGATAAAAAGACAGCATTTGATCAGAGTTGATTAATCCAACACAAGAGATGGAACTCCATGTATTATCAGGATTTTTCAATGGATCAATCGTTAAGGTTAATTGCTCGACAGGCCAAGCCTCAGGCTCATCAATTTTAGAAAGGAGTAAATGATTTTTATGTGAATAATCAGCAGCCGGATAAAAAAGATGTAGCTTACCATCGCGGACTCGATTAGTCCTCTTAACAAAAGATTTTGATAACCATTGTGGTACAGGCTGTGGAAGAACAAAAACACGACCGCGCACAGCAGGGTAGAATTTTTCTAGCTTATCCTTCATAACACCTGTCTGCACGATAAATTGGCTAACATGCTTTTCGTTTTTTGAGAAAATAAATTGTGCAACACGATATTTAAAAAAATCAATTGATAAAGATGGCTTAAAATATTTTACCAAGTTAGGAGTATGTAAAAACACAGTCTGAACACCGTTGGTATTCAAAGGTATGTCACCTAACACCAATACTGCTGTATTTTTTGGCAATCTATGTGGGATTATACATTCAAAAAAACGTGACAAAAAATTGGGTAAAAGGCGCTTACGAACAATAAAATTCGTTGATGATTTTGACGATTTGAAGCGACTTAAATCACCACGATCAGGTAAAATGACAGTCGAAACATTAGCATAATTATTGGCCAATAATTTTGGTAACAAAGATTTTGCAAGCTGAACAGCACCAACCCCAACAACATTACTCAGGTGCAATTGAATATTATACAGCATAAGAAATGCTCAATTTAATTTATATTTACTGACGTGGAGATCTTTTGAAAAACCTCCCCCTATATCACAATGCATATTTAAAAACTGAGTTACCAGCAAAATAAAATCAGTGCATTTTAATCTAAACTAATAACTTCTTAACCCTCTCGACAGCTGCAGAATGCAATTAAACCGAAAGAGCCTGATAAAGGAAAAATCCCAAGATTATTCCTAAAAGGTGAATCATAAAAAGGGGGCTATGATATGATTAATCATATTTTGATAGTATTTTTTAACAACAATACAATAGTGAGTGATGGTCGGACATCAGCCCTACTGTTATATAGCTAGTATTTCTAAATAGCTGTCGCTATAGACCTCAATATAAGCAGTATTAATTCAGAAAGCCTCTGTATAAAAAGTATTCTGAACAGTGATGGGGTTAAAGTAACAAATTCAGGTATTAAAAAAGAGCTATTTGTGTACAACGCAACTGATTTATTACTAATTCATGAGATTCTATCCATGCCTATTCGGTTTATAGGGCACACTATAATTTGTAAGAAATTCTTTGACCCCATAGATCAATAAAATCTCAAATATTATAAAAAAAACAAAATTTTGTGTATTGAACAATAGAAATAGGAAAGCTGAAAAATAAATTTTCGTTAATAACCCATAACTCTTTAGATAAGAAGGATATAGAAAAGGAAGTAAAATCAAGATTCCAAAAACACCCACTTGAGAAATAAACATGGTAAGCCCATCAGAACCTGTTGGCTTTGAAAAAGAGTGGTAGTTACTGTAGCCCAAAAGTTTTTCTCCAAATGGTACTGCTACTTCAATCTGATTTCCATAACCATAGCCGAGTAATATATTATCCAAAAAAAGTTCAAAACTAATTAATCCGTCATTTATCCTAGAATTAGCCGAAGCCATACCATTACCATTGAATTTATAATCTAACTCAGGTATCAAAATGAAAATGACCGAAAAGAGAAACAACAACAACAACAAACTGGTTTGAATATGGCTGTTTTTTTTAAAAACAAGATGAAGGGATAAAAAGAAAAATAAGAATATGCCGGCTGTCGACTGGGTACTGAGAATAATAGCAGTAAAAAGAAAATATTTAGGCTTTGTAATCTCTCCATTTATTATCGAAAAGAAAAAACCTAACATAATAAAAATTTGAAAAGCACCTGGCTCCCACCACAGCCCACTATTTCTATAGATCTTATATTCAATAAAATTTTCAGACACTCCAAAAAAAATAAAATTTCTTAAATGCCTCCCATCTGTTGCAACAAAATCTGGAAACGGAGACTCTATACCAAAAAAAATAACTAAAAATGCCAGAAGGGAAATAGTTCCAAGAACCAATATAATATCAGTGAATATTTTTGAAAATTTATCAAAATTCAAAAAAGAAACAAGAAGTATCGCTATAAACAACCTAAGCATTAAAGTCACATAAGATAAAGCTCTAACATCAGAATTAAGCAATACAACAAATAGAAATATCAAAGAAAAAAACAAAATCTGAAGACTAATGTTAACCCTAGTACCAAAAATAGCTAAAAGAAATAAAAAAATAAAAACTGGTATCAAAATAACATTATTAAAGAAGCTCTCAAAATACAATGATTTTGAGAGCATCATAACAAGAAAAACTAGAAATATATCCAAGGCTTTAAATCTAGAAACGCAAGAAAAAGAACTCAACATGTTAGTAACTATTAAAGATTATTGTAAGAATTAATCTGATCCACATCTTTATCATGAATAAATGTAGAAAAACAATCTAAAGCGAGTGACTTTTTTCTAGAAGTAATTAACTGGATAAAGCTTTTCAGACTATCAAAATCAGGTTCGACTATGTAACCATTTACACCATGCTCAACAAGTTCAACCGCTCCACATTTATTAGAAATGATAACTGGAAGATTAAAGTGTAATGCTTCTTCAACCACCAGCCCCCATGTTTCACTGATACTTGGAAGGATCAAAAAATCATAACCTTTAAATAAATCACTGATATTTTCGTTAGCAACGTGATCTTGTATTTGAATGTTATCCCGACACAATGTTAGTAAGTCACGCTTAAGTGGCCCTTTACCAACGATATTAAGATAACAATCAGGGAATTGGTTAAAAACTTCAATCAAGTTAAAAAGATTTTTTTCTTCCGACAATCTTCCAAGAAAAAGAAACCGCTTTGGATAGATCGAAGCAGGCTCAAAAAAAACAGGTAGGCTTTTATTTTTATTAATCAGACCGACACCCTTAGTTATCCTTAACTCACCACAAAACCCCAATTTTTTTACAAGCTCACAATGTTTACTTCCTGATGCAAGAATTTTTGATATCCTTGACAAGAATATTTTTTTAAAAAAACCCTTTATTCCAAAAACAGTACTTTCGTTTATAGTCGACTCTAATACTAATATATTTTTTTCTCTTCTATTAACAAAAACCAAAAACCAAAATTCAATCAAATCCCAGCCATTTACAATTATTCTTCTATAACTTATTTTACTTAAAAACTTTATAAGCCTTAAAATACTATAAAGCTTTGACCGGGATTCAAAGCTGCCAAAATTCAGAAATTGATGGTCAAAAGTCATTTTAGAGCTCACAAAATCTTTAGTTCTCTGCAATGAACCATCCGATACAAAAATTACAAAAATATTATTATTCTCAGATATCTTATTATACAAATTCACTTTATAAAATGCTGGAAGATGAGTAACAATCACCAAATCATACATATTTGAAGATACCTGAATTACCAAGCCTAGATCTAACTAAAACGAATAAACTAATCAATAACAAACTGAATACAAAAGTATAAAACCACTGCCCATCAAAAAATCTCACCACAATTAGGTAAGCGGCATTGTTAGTATAAGAATGTAATAAATAAATTAACAAGAAATATTTTGAGACTAGCTTCAAGAAACCGAAATCATTATAAATTGTCAATAATCTTGAACCTGATACGAAAAGGCCGATCATACTTATAGCCCAAATTATATTCAGCAATGGATACTCATAGTAATGTTTTGCCATATCCAAACTTGGGATTCTTCCAACAAAACAAATAATAGTAAGAAAGACGCTAGCACCTATTATAAAGAAGATATAGTAATCTTTTTTATTTTCTAACCTAAAAAGCAAAAAACCTAAAGAAAGCCAAAATAAAGCATTACTAGTCACGGCAAAATCATGAAAGTGCCTGCCCAGCAAGGACTTCAGCCAGATAGCGTG
>NZ_JAHHPR010000551.1:0-2208 GCF_024606255.1 Endozoicomonas sp. SESOKO3 | reverse complement strand
AAACAACAACTTTTAAGAAACGAACCATGGACTGCATAAATAACCATTCCTGCCTTGGTGAGCCACTCTCATCAACACCCGATCAATCTCAATCAGAGACACCCATTGCTACCACTATGGGTAGGGACGTCATTGTGCGTGACAAGAGTGAGTTTTCATTATTGCTCGATTTGCCCCCGGGAATACAATGCAAAATTTTCACCTATTTGCGTGCTCATGATATTAGCCAATTAACACGGGCAAATTCATACATTAACAACACGCTCAAAAATGATGCTTCAATGGCAAAAGCATGGCATCGCCGGTTTGCTTCATCACACCAGGCTAATTCAAAAACAATCGTCACCGCAAAATATAAAGATCAACTCGGGGATTGCCTGAGCCGTTTTACAAAGGATAAAGCGTTAGTCAAGTCAATCATGGATCACCAGGCAAGTTTTTATTTTCCTGCTCTGTTCTTCTCCACTCTCACTAAACTGATGATTGAATGTAAAACATTTACATCTGAGACAAAAGCCTCCCTCCCCAATAATGGCAAGATCAACTCTGCTGCCTTCAGTGCCGATGGCCAGTATCTGGTGAGCGTCTGTGATAGTAAAACGGTGATAATCTTTGGTCGGGAGACCGATGGTTCATGGCAGGCAAAAGGCACTATCTCCCATGATGGTCGTGTAATATCGTTCATGATCAGTAACGATGGCGACTATGTAGTGACCGCCAGTGTAGATGGCAAGGCGAGAATCTATGGCAAGAAGGACGAACGATCATGGGAAGAAAAAACCACTATTACCCATGATAAAACTGTTATATCAGCTACCTTCAGCGCCAATAGCCGCTACGTAGTGACCGTCAGTGACGATGGCAAGGCGAAAATCTACGCCCTGGAAGACGATGGGTCATGGGCAGAAAAAGCCATCATTTGCCACGATCTTTCAGTAAGATCAGCCACTTTCAGCGCTGATAGTCGCTATCTGGTGACTGCCAGTTCAGATAGCAAAGCGAAAATCGATGGCAAGAAGGACGATGGGTCATGGATACAAAAAGCCATCATTTACCACGATCATCCACTCATATCAGCCATCTTCAGCGCTGATAGCCGCCATATGATCATCGAATGTGAAGATAATAAGGTGAAAATCTATGCCCTGGAGCTCGATGGGTCATGGGTAGAAAAAGCCATCTTTTCGAATCGTCTCTTCTCTGCCACATTCAGCGCCGATAGCCGCCACATAGTAACCTCCGGTCGAGATGACAGGGCGATAATCTATGGTCTGGAAGACGGATCATGGAAAAAAAAAGCCGCCATTTCTCATAACGGTTGGGTCTATTCAGCCACTTTCAGCCCCGATAGCCGCTGTGTGATCACCTACGGTGAAGATAATAAGGCGAAAATCCTTGGCCTGAACGATCATGGATCATGGGAAGAAAGAGCTACCATTTCCAATCATATGACAATCACATCAGCAACCTTTAGCGCCGACAGCCGCCATGTGATGATCCTCAGTGAAGACAGGAAGGTAACAATCTATGGCCGTAAGGTTAATGGATCCTGGGAAGAAAAAACCACCGTTTTCAATAATATGTATATTAGATCAGCATCCTTCAGCGCCGACGGCAGCCATTTGATCACAGCCAATAAAGATAGTGCGTCGGAATTTATTTATGACCAGTTAAGACATACATTATTTAATTTATTGCTGCCGGTAAATTATCATCTTGCTATTGTTTACGGTCGGGTAAGCGACGGATCATGGCAAAAAAAAGTCACCATTTACCATGATAGTGAGATCAAGTCAGCCACCTTCAGCACCGATGGCCATGTGTTGACGATTCATGAAGATGAGTCGGCGAAAATCACTGAACTAAGGATGGATGAGTGACTGATTGCTTTCAATCGGCAAATGGTTTTTGGTGGGTTTCAGGTTCTGACCCGAAGTGAGGATCATGCAATCAATAGCCCTGAGAGCCATTCTGAAAGACAGAAACCTGATTTCTACTTATTGATCATTTTCCCGAATCAAAGTCCTGTTTTCCTGTTAGCTTCACTAACATCAATGTTATGAACTTCCATGCTAAAACCGACTCTAAGCCGCAGAATCAATTTTGAATATCCTTGCCAACCAGAGAAAAGAACAACTTTTAAGAAACGAACGATGGACTGCATAAATAACCATTCTTGCCTTGGTGAGCCACTCTCATCAACACCCG
>NZ_JAHHPR010000550.1:0-1735 GCF_024606255.1 Endozoicomonas sp. SESOKO3 | reverse complement strand
GCGTGAACTGAGAGACCACCAGCAACCCACCAGCGGTGTCTTTCAAACCCAGATTCATTTTTCCGCCGTGATCGCTGAAAACCCGATATTTGAGTACTTTGTCCAGCAACTTATCCGCTTTTGCCTGATCATCGTCTTTTTCTACGCCCAGAAAGAGCAAAAGACCTGCTTCGATCTCGCCTACGGTTTCACCGTTCACCTTGACATGAGCAAACTGAACTCGCTGGATTAATCCGCGCATGGGTTATCCTACTCTGGAAGTGAAGAGTCGCCCCAGCTCTCACAGCCAGGGCTAAGAAGAACATCAATTGATCGAATTCAGGATTATCCGAACTTAACAGCCAACTTGTCCGTTGCAATCACCAGTGCGTCCACAATCCCTGGTTCGGAGGATGAATGACCCGCCTCTCTGATCACCTGAAGCTCGGCTTCTGTCCAGTGTTCAGCCAATACCTGTGCATTGTCCAGAGGACAGATCATATCGTATCGACCGTGCACAATAATACCTGGAATCTGGTCGATGTATTTCATGTCCCGGATAATCTGGTGGGCTTCAATAAAGCTATCATTTATAAAATAATGGGCTTCAAGCCGGGAAATGGCCTTTGCGTTGTGAGGCTCACTGCAAAACTCTTCAACATCGGGACAGGGTTTCAATGTGCTGATACGTCCTTCCCACAATGCCCAGTGTTTGGCAGCATTCATTTGTGCCAGCTCATCATCACCGGTCAAGCGACGGTAATAAGCTTCCAGCATATTACCTCGCTCACTTTCCGGAATGATTTCTGCAAAATGCTGCCAGTGATCCGGAAACACTCTGCCGGCCCCGTTCTCAGTGTAAAGCCAGTCAAAGTCCTTCTGTCGGGACAGGAAAATCCCTCTTAGTACCATAGCCATAACCCTTTTGGGGTGAGCTTGGGCATAGAGTAGAGAAAGGGTAGAGCCCCAGGAACCACCAAACAAAATCCACTTTTCAATATTCAGATGCTCCCGAATCTGCTCCATATCAGTGATCAGATTCTGGGTCGTATTCCCTTCCAGCTCAGCATGGGGAAGCGACCGGCCACAGCCACGCTGGTCAAAAAGGATGATTCTATATTTCTCAGGATCAAAGAATCGCCGCGCTTTTTCCGAAGTGCCGACCCCAGGCCCGCCATGGACAAACAGCACAGGAATACCATCAGGGCTCCCGCACTCTTCCACATAAACATGATGAACATCATCCACAGCCAGTTTGAAAACAGAGTATGGCTTTATAGCCGGGTAAAGCGTGCGCATGTTCCTTCCTTCAGAAGTCACTGAATCAAGCGTAGTCAGTCAGCTGAAAAACAGAGCGTCTGAGCTACCTCATGAACACTCTACAATACTCTTAAAAACCATGGTTTTCCAAGCCTTGTAGTGGGTTTGAAGTTCAGGGAACTTTTGTGCTTTTAAACTATCTGAGTTTTCATGACTGATAAAAAAGGCAAGGAGTGCTTATGTATAACGATGTAATAGCGGGCAGTAGCCGATGAACACTCAATTAACTCAAAGATCCATTGATCCATTAATCATTGCTCTGGTGTTCTCTGTAGCAATAGGTTTATCCCACGCTGCCGGGGTGAACTCCTTCCCACAGAATGATTCTGATGAGCTGAAGCGTTATCTCTCCAGCCACAATTATCGAACGCCTGAAAGCTGCAGCAAAAGCGCAGATAAGGGAAGTTGCTGGGCTCGTTCCATCATGAGCGTTCTC
>NZ_JAHHPR010000549.1:0-3126 GCF_024606255.1 Endozoicomonas sp. SESOKO3 | reverse complement strand
CCACCGAAGTCTAAAAAGCCCGACGCGCCTGCTTACACGATCAAGAAAAAGCTAAAAAGGCTTAAACTGACTCATAAGCTTAAGTCGGCGCTGCTGACTCATCAAACCGGGCAGTGGTTTACCGCTATTGTTCTGGTTCCCTGGGCAATCGCTGCAATATACTTTACCCTGATCGCTTCCGACCGTTATGTTTCCGAAGCCAGCTTCCTTATTGAGCGAAGCGACTCAGGTGGCGGCTCTATTGAGGGGCTGAGCCTGTTCGGCGTGACCCCACAAGCCAGCAATGACCAGCGAATTCTGGAGACCTTTATACAGTCACCCGACATGCTGGACTACCTCAATCAAGAGGTGAGCCTGAGACAACATTACATTGAATCTGGCGACTGGATCTCCAGACTCTCCCCATCTGCCAGCCAGGAAGACTTTC
The DNA here is from genome assembly GCF_024606255.1 of Endozoicomonas sp. SESOKO3. NCBI lineage: Bacteria > Pseudomonadati > Pseudomonadota > Gammaproteobacteria > Oceanospirillales > Endozoicomonadaceae > Endozoicomonas > Endozoicomonas sp. SESOKO3. Next base: position 2,699 of record NZ_JAHHPR010000549.1, on the reverse strand, counting down.
TCGACTTTTATCGCAGTCATATCAACGTTCGATACAATGATACCAATGGCATGGTGGATATGGAGGTTCAAGGTTTTGAGCCCGAATACACCAAAAAAATCACCGACCTGATTCTTCTAAAGAGCGAGAGTTTTGTAAATGACATCAGTCACAATCTGGCTAATGAACAGTTGACGTTTGTCCGTTCAGAAGTTGAGCGAGCAGAACAAAGACTCAAGGACTTCACTCGCAGACTGCTGAATTTCCAGAACGAAACCGGTTTGCTGAGCGTCGAGGAACAGGGAGCCGCCCTTAACGGTATTATGAATGAGCTTCAGGCAGAATTGATCAGAAGCCAAACCGAATTGCAGACCCTGACTTCTTATCTGAACGAGAACTCAAGCCAGGTCATTGCATTAAAACAACGGATCAGCGCGCTTCAGTCACAGATCACCACAGAAAAGGACAAGCTGGTCGACAGTGGATCTACTTCGCTGAACGATCTTGCCGCTCGACAACAAGAGTTACAACTGGATCTGGACTTGGCTACCCAGGCCTACACATCGGCACTGGTTGCACTGGAAACAACACGCACCGAGGCGAGTCGTAAATTAAAACAGCTGGTTGTAGTCAGTAGTCCGTACCAAGCGCAGGATGCCAAGTACCCCAAGGTGGCCTACTCCCTCATCAACATACTGCTGGTTTTGCTGATGATTTTTGCGCTGGCCCGTATGATTCGCGCCACCATCCATGAGCATCGTGATTGACGAAAGACCAATAAAACAGCATCGTTAAAGCATTCCCGATTTCCAAGACTATGAATCTATGAAACTACCACTCATTTCATCAACAGCCGCTCTCATGCTGAGCATGGCGGCTTATGCAAACACAGCGATCCCGGAATCCACAGAAACAGAAACCGTGGGCCCGGAACTGGTTGAAAACGTCACCCAGCGTACGGTATTCGGTCAAAATTTATTTGATGGCTTCAAGCAGGCCGAGTTTAAAGGGTTCAACCCTGAGTACACTCTGGCCATTGGCGACAGAGTCACTCTGCAAATGTGGGGAGCCTATGAAGTTTCCGTCGAACTCACGGTCGACGCCCAGGGCAATGTCTTTATCCCACAAGTAGGCCCTGTAAAACTGGAAGGCGTTGCCAACAGAGACCTTAACCAGGTGATCGAGAAAAAAGTTCGCAGTGTTTACCAAAAGAATGTCAACGTCTACGCCAGCCTGAATGCAGCAGAACCGGTCAAACTGTTTGTGACCGGCTTTGTGCAATCACCCGGCCTTTATGGTGGCTTCTCATCGGATTCAATACTGGCCTTTCTGGCAAAAGCCGGGGGTATACGCCCAGAGTCTGGTAGTTACCTGAATGTTGAATTAAAACGTAATGGCAAGACCAGAGCCACCTTTAATCTCTATGAATTCCTTCTTACAGGCACCATTGAACAGATTCAGCTGGGCGATGGTGATACCCTCGTTGTCAACACACGACAAGGTGTTGCTGCCTTTGACGGACTGGTAGAAAACCCTGTTCAGATTGAATTCGCCAACGGCCAGACAGCTCTGAAAGACGCACTGGATATGGTCGGTGTATTACCCGAGGCCACCCACGTTCGAATTGCCAGAAACCAAATGGCCAAGCGTAACGTGGAATACCTGCCTATTGCTAAAACAACCGACGTCCAACTCCAGAGTGGCGATGAAGTCACCGTTGTTTCTGACAAAATGCCCGGAACCATCAGCGTTTCCGTGGAGGGCGAACACAATGGCCAGGCCGTTTATATCCTCCCTTATGGCAGCACCATTAAAGATCTCATGGCCCGCCTCTCCCCTAACGACCGCTCCAACATAGAAGCGATGCAACTCTTCAGAGAGTCAGTAGCAGAACGCCAAAAAGCCATGCTCGATGTACAGTTGAAGCAGCTTGAACAAGCGGCACTCTCAGCACGAAGCAAAAGCATAGGCGAAGCCAATTTAAGAAAAGCCGATGCAGACTCAATCCTTCAGTTCGTAGAAAGAGCCAGACAGACAAAACCACGTGGTCAGGTGCTGTTAGGTCAAAATAAAACTCGCATGGACGTATTGCTGAAAGACCAGGATAGAGTCGTTATTCCTAATAAAACCGTTCTGGTTCAGGTGCACGGCGAAGTTATGTTCCCTAATGCCATGGTTTTTGACAATGGCAAGACTATAGCGGATTACGTTTCCTCAGCAGGGGGATACTCTCAAAAAGCAGATCAGTCCCGTGTCCTGATACTCCATAGTGACGGCACTATTTCACGTATTGAGTATAACGACGGCTGGTTTAGCGGCGGCCTCGCCAAATACGACGTTAAACCCGGCGATGAAATTCTGGTTATGCCACAAGTGGATGAGAAAACCATGCAGTACACCAGTGATATCATGCAGGTGATTTATCAGGTGGCTATGAGCACCGCCGTGGTATTGAGCTTGTAAGGTGGCAATATCGGCAGCATACTGCGTTCAAAGCCTTCTGATCTTTGAGACGAACAATGCCACTCAATACAAAATATCTATCTCTTTTTGAGCATAATTGGTCTGTGTCTCAAGATGGCCTTGCTCAAGCATATATATTGGCAGAAGAGTTTGTCGAAGAACTGGAAGGTATAAGTTGGTTCGAACAACATAGATTGAAGTCGCCTGAGGTATCAGGACAGTGAAAACATTGGAAACGGGCATTGAAGGTCTTAAAA
>NZ_JAHHPR010000548.1:0-1387 GCF_024606255.1 Endozoicomonas sp. SESOKO3 | reverse complement strand
GCATGGATGAAATCAGTGAAAAGGTAGGTAAGGTTCTCTCTGCCAGTCCCGAGACCCGGGTGTTGATTAAAGGGGATCGCAGGGTTGACTACGGCTCGGTCGTTGAGCTGATGGCCAGGTTACAGGCAGTGGGTGTTAACGATGTGGGATTGATTACAGATCCGGCGTCGCTTAATGAAGGGGCGAAGCGCTGATGACAGTAAGTGTTACCCCCTGGCTTGACTGTCAGACAGAACAAACCATGATCATGGTATTGTGGAACGCAGGACTGTAATGAAGAAGATTCCATTGATCGGTGCTTTATTCAGTCATAAGCTGTTTCAGGGTTATGGATTTGCAGGATTGGTTTCCGTACTGCTGCACGTTCTGATACTGAGTCTTCTGTTCTGGGGTTGGTCCTCTGATGATGAGTTGAGGATCGTACCGCCAAAAAGTATCAAAGCCAGCGTCGTTGAAATTGCTCAGCCAAAGCCCAGACCGCCAGCACCAACCCCCGTCGTTGACAACTCGGCTGAAAAAGCCCGGCTTGCTGAACAAAAGCGCAGGGAAGAAGCCCGCAGGCAGGCCGAAGTCAAAAGACAGAAAGAGCTGGCGCTGAAAAAAGAGCAGGCAGCCAAAGAGAAAGCAAGAAAGGAAAAAGCAGCTCGTAAAGAACGAGAGCGGCAGCAGCGTCTGGCTGAGGAAAAAAAGAAGAAAAAGCAACAGGAGGAGTTGCTCAGGCAGCTCGAGCAGGAACGAATTGCCCGTGAGCAGGCACAGGCCGCAGCCGCCGAACAGGCAGAACAAGAGGCTGGAGAAGTGGCTTACTATTCTGAACTGCTGCAAAGCCTGATTGCCCGGAACTGGAACCGTCCACCCAGTGCCCGTAATAATATGGTAGCGCTGGTTCAGCTCAGTCTGTCTCCTTATGGTGATTTGCTGGAAGTAAGGCTGCTTGAAGGCAGTGGTAATGATGCCTATGATCGTTCTGTCGTACAGGCAATACAGAGGGCTGCGCCTTTTCCTGAATTGAAAAAGATGGAGCGGCGTGTGTTCGATAATAATTTCAAACGCTTTAACTTTAGGTTCAGGCCAGAGGATCTGGTGAGATGAAGCAACTACTGCAATGTTTTTCTGCCAGATTGTCGGGCAGATTGGAAAGTGAACAGGCTGTCTTCAGGGAAGGCATTGATCGTCTTGTTTATTTATTAACCTCTACTGCGATATTTTCATGGTTCCGAAGTAGAGCTTTTTTGAGTTCATGGCTGTTCGTTGTTCTGCTGATGTCAATGCAGAGTGTGCAGGCTATTCTTACGATCGAAGTGACCCAGGGGAATGACAAGGCTGTCAGGGTGGCCACATAACATAAAATCAGATCAGAGACTGCCAGAGACCCTGATGCTGTGGC
>NZ_JAHHPR010000547.1:0-5832 GCF_024606255.1 Endozoicomonas sp. SESOKO3 | reverse complement strand
GAAAAGGCTCACCCTGATGTTTTCAATATTCTCTTGCAAGTATTGGAAGATGGTCGTTTAACCGACGGTCAGGGAAGAACGGTAGACTTTAAAAATACTGTTATTGTTATGACTTCCAACCTCGGCTCTGATGTCATTCAGACCATGCAGGGTGAAGATTTTGAAGCACTAAAATCAACGCTTATGGATGTAGTGGGAGCTCACTTCAGACCTGAATTTATCAACCGTGTTGATGAGCTGGTGGTCTTCCATCCGTTAACTGAAAAGCAGATACCCTCCCTCTTCATAACCCACATAGCCAGGAGGTGCTCCCAGCAGACGGGCAACAGAGTGTTTTTCCATAAATTCGGACATGTCGATGCGAACAATAGCGTCTTCTGTATCAAACAGAAATTCCGCCAACGCCTTGCACAACTCTGTCTTACCGACACCGGTTGGCCCAAGAAACATGAAGGAGCCATTAGGTCTATTGGGATCGGCCAGACCCGCTCTGGAACGGCGAACAGCGTTAGAAACAGCGACTACTGCTTCGTCTTGACCAATGACACGACCATGAAGTGCGTCTTCCATCTTCAAGAGTTTTTCACGCTCACCTTCGAGCATTTTGGCAACAGGAATCCCGGTCCAGCGGGATACGACTTCAGCAATCTCTTCATCCGTGACCCGATTGCGGAGCAGCTTGGTTTCTCCACCTGACTCAGCAGCGTCTGCTTCTGCCAGCTTCTTTTCCAGCTCAGGCAGCTGGCCATACTGAATTTCTGACATTTTGGCGAGGTCACCGGAACGCTGCGCCACCTCCAGAGCGATCAGCAGTTGCTCACGCTCTTCCCGTAACTTCTGAGATCCCTGCAGAACGACTTTTTCGGCCTTCCAGATGTCTTCAAGGTCTGAGTAATCTCTTTCAAGACGGCTCACTTCTTTGTCGAGCAGAGCAAGCCTCTCTCTGGATGCCTTATCGTCTTCTTTTTTGAGCGCTTCCTGTTCGATTTTCAACTGAATCAAGCGACGTTCCAAACGATCCATTTCTTCTGGCTTGGAATCCATCTCCATGCGGATACGACTGGCTGACTCATCAATCAGATCAATGGCCTTATCAGGCAGTTGTCTGTCAGTAATATAGCGCTGGGACAGTTTTACCGCAGCGACAATGGCCGGGTCGGTAATGTCAACACCATGATGAGCTTCATAACGCTCTTTCAGACCACGTAGAATAGCAATAGTGTCTTCTTCTGTAGGCTCATCCACCAGTACTTTCTGGAAACGACGCTCCAGCGCTGCATCTTTTTCAATATATTGCCGGTATTCATCCAGTGTCGTCGCACCAACACAATGTAGCTCTCCCCGGGCCAGAGCAGGCTTGAGCATATTACCAGCGTCCATAGCACCTTCTGCTTTACCGGCTCCTACCATGGTATGGAGTTCATCAATGAACAGGATGATCTGTCCCTCCTGTTTGGACAGCTCATTAAGTACCGACTTTAAACGCTCCTCAAATTCGCCCCTGAATTTGGCCCCGGCAATCAACGAGCCCATATCAAGCGACAAAAGCCTTTTACCCTTGATACCGTCAGGCACTTCGCCATTAATAATTCTTTGAGCCAGTCCTTCAACAATGGCGGTTTTGCCGATACCGGGCTCACCAATAATCACCGGATTATTTTTGGTACGCCGTTGCAACACCTGAACAATGCGTCTTATTTCGTCGTCCCGTCCAATGACAGGGTCCAGTTTGCCTGCTTCAGCCCGCTCAGTAAGATCAATGGTGTAAGTCGCCAGAGCATTGCGATTATCTTCCGCATTGGGATCATTGACCGCTTCGCCTCCCCTGAGATTGTTGATGGCATTTTCCAGAGCCTGCTGGCTTACCCCTTGCCCTTTCAGCACACTGGAAACGGACGAGTGCCCCTCCATCATCACCAGAAGAACGGTTTCACTGGAAATAAACTGATCCCCGCTTTTCTGGGCCTGCTTATCGGCCAGGTTAAGCAAACGGATGGTTTCCTGGGACGGTTGAATATCGCCGGTTGGATTATTGATGACTGGTACCTGATCCATTAGCTTCTCGAGCTCATCAACCAGCTGCTGCAAATTAAAACCCACCTGACTCAAAAGAGGCTTGATGGAACCACCCGGCTGATTCAGCAGCGCCAATAACAGGTGGACAGGTTCTATCTGATTGTGATCTTTACCCAGAGCCAGTGACTGAGCATCTGACAATGCGGATTGCAGCTTACTGGTGAGTCTGTCTGCTCGCATAGCTAGTTCTCCCGCGCTTTATTAATTGCCGACAGGGCGGCTTCTGTCATGTATATTGCGGCAGAATCGATCTTTTCAAGACTTGGCTTTCCCAGCCCTCCCGAAGTGGCTAATATCTTGGTGCCTGCTAGATTGAAGGGTTTTGATTTGATCCGAGATAACCTTCAATACTATGAAAAAATTATGGAACCCGCCCGCTCAACAGCATCGACCAACCCCATCTGATCCGTTATCTGCAACACTTTTTTTGATATTTGCCTTTATCATCACCCTTTCTCTTGAGGCAATGGCAGCGTCTGCCAACCCGGAAGACAGTCTCGTTGTCATTTTCAACGATCTGTCTTCGACAGGCTTTTGTCTTGGCGTTGTGACAGGAGAGAAAGAAATCACGACTACAGCCCTCTGCGCAAAAAACGGTGGGTTTGGCAACTACTCTATCTTCATCAGCCCGGAAGACCTCAGTTACTGGGAATATTTCACTCAACCTTACTGGCAATCAGAAAGAAACAAACAGGAACCCATTAGAGAGAACCAGATAGTAACCATCACTTTGGAACAGCGCCCGGAAAATACAAACATTGCCAAAGTTTCCAGGCGAGCAACCCCAATCAAGGCAACGCCTCTCTGGAAGTGTCTTGCTATGAACGGAGATTGGAACGATGCTCAGTGGAAATGGCAAATGTACCGGGTAAGACCTCTGAATCTTAGCACAGCAGCCTATACAGCCCCTCCCAAACAACTGCCCGAAAGTCTGAAGGTCTGGTACTTCGATAACACTGTTGCAATATTTGACCGGGATGGTGCCCTGATAGGCTTCTCCTATTGTCCGGAAGCTGCCTTCACCGCCCCTTCAGATGAATTCAGGATATACTCCGTTGACTATCAATCGGGAGAATATATAAACCATCAAGAATTCTAAAGCTGAATACAAACCACCAAAATGTCCCGACCGGATACCATCAGCCTTTACCTGGTTCAACACTTTTGCTTGTGTCACCTGCCAGGATAATTGTGACTTTCTCAGTCTTGGGTCGTGCACAGCAAAGCAGGAACTCACCTTCAGGGGGTGCAATGGAGATCTCACGATCGTAGAAAGTATCCCCTGCTACCAGCCGGGAGGCGCATGAATGACATACACCCATACGGCAAGCGTTAGGGGGTGTCAGGCCGTATTCTTCAGCCAGTTCCAGCAGTGAAAGATTGGGACCTGCATCCCATTTCGCAACAACCCCATCGGGTAAGAAAGTGACCTCAGCGGTTTCCACTACGGGCGGAGGCGGTGCTCCCGGTTCCGTTCCAAAGCTTTCGGTGTAGATCTGATGGGCGTTGGCTTTAAGTGCCAGCAGCGCTTCACGAACATGAGTTTGAAAAGTCTGTGGTCCACAGAGAAAGAACAGCAACTCATAGGGTGGCATATCTATCCGTTTATCACCGTCCATAATGTAAAGCCCGTCCAGCTTCTCAGCAATTATATCCTTCGTAAGATGGCCCTGATAATCGAAACGACCGGACGAAATGTCATTTTTGGTCGGTCGGGAAAAAATATGAATAACTTCGACATTGGGGAGTGCTCCTAGCTGATCCAATTCATCCCGGTGCGCCTGATGAATGCCATCCTGAACCGCGTGAAAGAAATATACAGGTGGGTAGTTTTTTACCGACGTGTGTGCTTTTAGCATGGCTAAAAGAGGGGTCAACCCAATCCCGCCAGCAAACAAAACCACGGGTTTTGGATTGCCGCGTGCAAGGGTAAACTGACCCATGGGGGAAGATACGCGAAGGTTGTCTCCCACCGCCAGTGTCCCATGCATATATGCACTACCGGGCCCGCCGGGAGAGCGCTTAATGGTCATACGGTAGTGGTCAGGGTCATCCTGAAAGTCGCTAAGACTCCAGACTCGGGTGATTTCTTCTTCAGCCAGCGGTACTTTCACCGTCAGGAACTGGCCAGCCAGTGCTCCTGCCAAGGGTGCCTCTCCATCTGGTGCTTCAAGCCAGACTGATTTTGTGTCTGGCGTCTCCTGACGGATGTCTTTAACCCTCAGTGCGCGAGAGCCTGACCAGCGACCTTTTGATAACTGCGCCCGATCTCGCTCCGCTGCGATTTTTGATGTTAAGAAGAAAGAAGACATCGGACTCAGGCCTTCAAGCTCTGACATCGCCTGCATCTGATCCAAGCTGGCTGTGCCCGCAAAAAGTGCTTTAGAGATGTTCAGCGCCAGAGTACGTGGCTCTGATTTGGCTTCGACCTGTACTTGATCCCCGGCGACGATGGTACCTGTTTTAACTACATTCAGGTAAATGCCACTATGACCTGAGATTGCAAACTCCGGAATAAAGCTATCCGGCTGCCCCAACCGCCAGCACACTTTGAAGCATGGAATACGAGGCCCGGAAACGGATAGCACTACTTCATCGCCTATGCGCAAAACATCTCCCACTGCCAGAGCGACCTCATCCAGCCCGTCTATAACGAGATTTTCTGCAAACCGACCCATTGGCCAATCTTCATCGTTGCCGCCAAGACGTTCTTTCCAGTACGCATAAGTAGTCGTTGAAACAACATAGATATGGTCGTTATGGACAGCTACCTCATTACCCTCAATACCACTTGCATGAACCCTTACCGGGCCATGCACCTCAAATTTCAGGTAAGCCGTTGTAACACCGTGACCGCGTATGTTATGGCGCTTTGTTTTTCCAATGCAGATCGCTGTGAGTTTCATTTTTTTATACCAGTCCTGCTTAGTCATCCCTTTAAGCCGAAGCCTGAACAGTTAACATGAATCATTCACAACTGAAGTTCGACAAAAGATCAATCGCTTTGATTTACAACCCATTTATTTTCCTGAAACTTTGATTTTTGCTCTTTCTTAAGTTTTGTCAACAAACCTTCTTCATACTGACACATTGCTTCTCTATTCTGCCCTGACAATTTTAAAAAACACCTGTCATGGATTGAATATGGCTATAACAAGAAGACGTTTCTTTCAGGGAGCTGCCCTGGGGATTGCTACACTGCCGCTGCTCAAAACCTTTGCGAGCAGCCACCAACCCTTTCAGCACGGTGTAGCCAGTGGCGACCCCCTGACCGATCGGGTAATCCTCTGGACCCGGATCACTCCCGATGCCGACCCTGGTTTTCAACAGGCCATTATTCCCTATTCCTGGGAAATGGCCCTTGACCCGCAGATGAACCAGATAGTCCGGTCCGGCGAGGGCGTTACCGGCCCTCATGTTGACTACACCGTTAAAGTTGATGCCGAGAGCCTGGTATCAGGCACTGTCTATTACTACCGATTCTTTTCTAATGGAAAACCTTCACCGGTGGCCAGAACAAGGACTTTACCGGAAGGACACCTGAACAGATTGAGACTGGCGTTCTGCTCCTGCTCTAATTATCCGGCGGGCTACTTTAACGTCTACCGGGAGATTGCCCGAAGATCCGAGTTGGATGCCGTACTCCATCTTGGAGACTACATCTATGAGTACGGTCCCGGTGGCTTTGGAACAAACAATAACCTTGGTCGTAGCCCGCTGGATAATTAGAGCAGGAGCAGAACGCCAGTCTCAATC
>NZ_JAHHPR010000546.1:0-26224 GCF_024606255.1 Endozoicomonas sp. SESOKO3 | reverse complement strand
GGTGTTTGGCCATCTCTGCCACCGTCCGCTGCTCGCCCGCCGGGCGGATCACCTGCAAACCGGAGCTCAGCCGCTGGATGCCCGCAGGGCGATTTACGTCGGTGCTCAGGTAATACAGGTTGCCGGAATGCTGACTGAATAAAAGGTAGTAGATCTGCTGGCCCACTACCTTGTGCACTGGCAGGTGGTTCTTGTGCAGTTGCTTCTGGACAGGCTCACTGATCTGCAGAAGACTGCTGCCGTCGTCCCCATAGATCAGCCGACCGCCGTCCAGCAGGCTGCTCAGGAAGGCAATATAGGTTTGGGTGGACCCGTCATAAAAACCGGCCCGCAGGATACGTCGACTGTCGTAACTGTCGACGACCTGAAAGGGAATCAGCCCTTTGTCTGTTGCCGCTATGGGGGTAGCGCTGAGCTGGCTATCCAGAGCCTCTGCCGCAATCACACGGTGAGCCAGCTGACCGGATCGGGTGGCCGTCAACAGGTAATAATAGGGGGCCTCAAACACCAGCAATTGGGAGTCATCTTTGCCCGGCACTGTCCTTGATACCTTGCGACCAAACACGGCGCCCTGCTCGCTGGCGTCAAACTCACGAAAATGCCGGATGCCCTGGTTCAGGGCACTGGCGTTCCTGAATAACACCTGACTGTTGACGGAGTCAAAAAAATAGTAGCCGATGGTCGGGTTCCCCTGTACCGGTTGTAACCGGTCATTGGGGACGATGAGCTGGATTTCCTTATGGTGACGGGTATCGTACCAGAGCTTCACCCGGTCTAGCTTATCCCAATCAGTTTTGGCCAGTCCCAGCTTGTTGGGGAAACAGGAATAGGGTGTTTCAAGATACTCTTCGGCCTTTTTTTGACAGTACTTCTGGTATTCCAACCATTGCGGGTTCAGCTTAGACACGCTTCCGGGTGTTACATCACGGAAACCGATCACCACCCGCCCGTGAGGTCTGATCCACTGCACTGGCGCCCCGTCCATGCAGCGTGCAAGGAACGAAGTGTTGCATTGCTTCAGTTCCAACGGCAGAAACCGGCTGGCAGCGGTGTTATGGGCCGTCATTCTGAGCAGTTTCTGTGCCCTTGGCCCGCTGTTATTCAGTTCGCTATTGTCGTATAAGCGGTGAATCACTTTGCGATCCACTTCGCGATCCACTTCGCGATCTGGTGGCAGCCACTCAAATCGTGCGTTAGCATTCTGGACTATTACTCTGTAGGGGGCGTCCGGCGTCGGGGCAGGAAACTGGAAACGGGTCTCACCCAGTGTGAGTGTCCAGGTTTTTTTGTTCTGGTCCAGCCTGGATGAACAGCGTTGCTTCCAGCCGCCCCCGGCAAGGCAGCTATAGGGGAGCGGCCCATTGTAGTTCAATACCCAGGTAGAGGCCGTCTTGCCACGGGGGTGAATGCGGATGAAGTGACCACCGTTGGACATCAGGAGGTAGGTGTTGCCAGCCCCTTCAGGGCTGTACAGGTCGTAACTCAGCAGCCGGGTGAATTCGGCAGAGATCTTGCTAAAGACGATGATGTAATTTCTTTTATCTAAATCCAGGCGGCTGCGTGAGGAAAGGTACTTGAAGTCGCCCGCACGGGTGAACATCTGGCCAATGTATTTATCTGTGTGGACGATTGTACGTTTAGAACTAAAGTGTTCCCCGCGATATTGGGTGAGCCTGATGTTTTTCACCTTTTTCTGGTATAACCGTTGCAGCTTGTCATTGCCGACGGCATCCAGAAATTTCGCTCCGGGAGAACGGCTGTCTGGCGCACTCCCTCGAGAGGTCTGGTCAAATTGGTCGTATAAGAGCTTGACCTGCCACTCGGGCACAGAAGGCATTAAAATCATCTTTTTGTCGGCCATCTGATCCAGGTTGTGGAACACCCCGTTTCTGCATTGGTACCCGATTAAACGCGACTCTGTCCGGCACAATGTCTTCAGGGCATCCTCGATCAGGTTAAAGGGAACCTTGGAGTACTCCAACCGGTTGATGTCGCTGGCGCATTCATGGACGGGGCCGTTCTTTACATAGGTCGTATCCTTACACTTGGCCCAGTCGTTTTTTTTCCCGGCGATGAAGGTTTGCGAGAATGAGAAGCCGCCCCCGAAGGTCAGGGTCCGGTTCACCAGGTCGATGGACTTGATGTTCAGGGTCAGGAGATTTTTGCCATCCCCGCTCATCAGAGCATTGAGGGTCTGGTTTTTGGCCAGGAAGCTTGTGGGGTCCAGTTGGGCGTGAATCGGGTTAAAGATGTGGACCGCCTTACCCGAGGCGTCCCGTAATTTTTTATAGATCAGCTTGTTTAACTTCCTTTGATAATGTCGATTAAAAATACCCCTGACGAAGTGCATGATACCGTCAATGATGAACCCGGCAGGTCCGGCCAAATCTGAAAGGATGGAGACAGCGGTATCCACCGACTCGAAGATCACCCTGGATTCCATGAGTTTCTTGACTTCAGGGTCTTTTTCTTTCTCATATTCCATCACGGTCAGGGTGAGACTGCCTGCTGACACGCCGAGACCCAGAACGGGTAAAAAATGTCCAGCTTTTTTACCCAGCACCTTGGCCCTTTTCAGCCCCCCGGACAACTTGCCCGAATGGGTACCGGGTAGCTTTGGCGCGGTCTGGCTGGAAGAAAATGGCTGCTTGAAGGTTGGGGTGAACAGCTTGAGCCCCTTTACCCCAAGAGAGGTCAGGTCAGCCCCTTCCAATGTCACTGCGGCATAAAAAAGTGTCTGGCGCCCGATATGAATCTGCCGTTCGGTGTCCGTCATATTCTGGGTCGGAGTGTTTTTGTAATGATGTCCCACGGGGGCAATCCCGGCGATCAGGTCGTGAAGACCTATAAAAGACCTGAGTCTTTCCAGACCGCCGGTGGCTGTTTTTTTCCCTTTGACCTGCGATGGTGATGGACGACCGGCATTCTGGAGAAAGCCCTGAAAGCGCTTAAAGGCTGCGGACGTAAAGTGGATGTTCTTTCGGGCCAGGGTATCGGGCTCCATAAAGTCCATGCGCCAGCCCTGGCCATCCCGACGGAGGGTATCCAGCATGGGAAGGATGTTATCGGGGAGTGAGTGCCGGGTTTTAAGGCCTTTGAGGGTGGTGTCAAAATCCAGCAGTCGCTGCCTGAATTCGCTTCGTTCCCTGGCGACAGCGGATAGACTGTTCACCGTATCTGTCTGGGGCTCCGCGGGCACTGAAAGGCGGCTGGACGGCAAATTCCGGAGGGCTTTTGAACCCGTTGGCCGGGGTGGTATCAGCACTTTGGTTTCGCCGGGAAACAGCCAGTACTCAGGTCGTCCGGTGGCCGGGGAGCGCAGCACCAGGGCTCCTATTGCCGGGCGGTCCTTTGGCATCAGGCGCTTGGTATCCCTCACCAGTCTTTTGAAAACAGAATTGCTGTGGCTCTGGGGCTCGATCACCAGCTTGCCCACCAGGGGCTTGCCGTTAGCAGGCGCGCGGGCGATGAAGGTTTTCAGGGCATTCAGGACGTTGATTCCACTGGAATGGTTGCTACCGGGAAGATCACTGACGGTCAGGCTGCTGATGTGGCTGTCAGCGGTGAAATCTTTGACCAGTGTCGTCAATGCCCGGGTGATCAGTCTGGCTGGCTGGCCTATCACAGTGACCTGGTTGCCGTCTCCCCCGGCAATGGCCGACTGCACCCGGCCCTCGGGAGTGAGCAGCACATAACCGTAAGAGGGAGTGGCTTTCAGCAACAGGGGCTGGCCACTCAGAGTCCCGGCTTTTATTTGTTGTTGGGCCCGGGTAAACGAGGCGTTGTCCAGGGCAATGACGTAGTGCTTGCCCCGGGTGCGTGCCAGGTCTGCCTTGCCTTCCTTGCGACGGAGGTCTGTGTAAAATATCTGAAGCCGCGAGAGCGTCGAATCGTTGGCAGTATCAAGCAGGGCGATATCGGTGGTGCGGTCCCGGATATAGAGTTGGGTGTTAGCGTCGGACAGTAACCGGAGGGCACTGGCCAGCTCTCTAAGTCGGGCTTCACAACCGCCGGTATCGGCTGATCTTCGACGCCTGCTACAGGAGCCCGATGGCAGGTTTGTGAAAACGCTGATGTTGTTGAAATCATTTTTGTATATCGCGTTAAGCGCGGCGACATCCTTTATCTTTGTAAGATCGAGGGGGAAGATATCGTATGACGTTGCCTTTATCCGTCTTTTGAGGTTTTCGAAGGCCCTGTTCTTTGCTTCTTCACTTTGGAAGGTGTTCATTTCCCGCTCAAGCAGGTTGACTTCGTTAGATTCGGTGAAACGCCTCTCGTAGCGAGCAAGCCATTCCCTGTAAGATGAAGACAGCAGCGCCGTGCGGAGTGTGTCTTCCAAACGATCAGTTTCTTTCTTGTCCGGATTGACGAAAGCCACTTTTTCAGTCGCCGGTTGCGCAACTAATCCATGTAAGATCGCGCTTTGAAAATCATCGTGTAATGAGTAGTGTCGAGCATCTTTTCTGGGATCTTGGGGATCATAGTCGTTTGTGGACTTGCGCACCTCATCTTCCGATAGGTCAGAGGCAGATTCACCTTCGGTCGAACTATCCACTCTATTTGCTTCGAGTCCGTCATCGTTGAACTCAAGTTCGAGTATGGCTTTGACCAAAATTTCTTTGAGTCCTGAATCGATAGACTCATGTTGCAATATGGTTGCGACCAAATTCTCCTTGATACTGGCATCGATAGGCTTATTTCTGACGATGACTCCGATCAAATCCTCTTTGAGTCTGGCTTCGATAGACTCATGCTCGAGTATGACTTTGATCAAAAACTTTTTGGCTCCGGTATCGGTATTCTTAACTTCGGGTCTGGTATTGGTGTGCTCAACCTCGATTCGGGTGCCGGTAAACTTAATTCGGGGATCGAGGGAGGCCAACCCGAATCTGGCCTGGTATGCAACGATGCTCTCTTCGTTCAGGGTAAAAACAATACGGTTGAGTTCAGAATGGGGTGCATCTGCAGAGGTTGACGGCCTATCAGGATCAACGGCCGTTTGTTGAGGAACGCTTGCTGACAGCGATCCCCTAACCGCAACAGCTGAATTTGCAAAGACACCTTCTTTGGCCAACTCCCTCAGAACTTCAGGTATAACATAATCTTTTTGGCTGGCATCCAATGTACCCTCAAAACCCGGAATGTCTTGTGCAGAGTTATCAAAAAAGAATACTATGCTTTGAACGACGGTATTCTGGGGGATTGCCGTACTTAAATGCGATGTTAGCTCTGCCACTATTTCCCGTGAGTAGGAAGAAGAACGTTCATTCGATATATCGGGGAAATAAAGAGTTCCAGTGATTATGACTTTAGTGTCTCTGCCAATTTTATTGAGTGGTACGCCTTTTATTGTTTTAAGTTCTTTACTTCCCTCTGGAGCAGTTTTAACAACGTCGTACAAAACGCTATTTTTTTCAGTGAGATACAGTTTATAAAGATTAGAAGACTTTGTTAAAGATTGGCCTTTATCGTTCGAGTTATCAGAAAAGTTAAGTATTATTAGTTTGTCGTAGGGTTGTTCGGGCACTATTTGTAAGTCGTCAATATCAGGGTCGTAAGACTTCCTGTTATAGAAGGGGGTGTTTGCCAAGAAGTTATCAGTTAGCTGAATTGAAGGTCTTTCTTTTAAATTTATGTTTATTAATCTTTCAAAAGCTTCGTAACCCAATTGATCGATAATGTGGTCGTCAGTCCCTTTGGTATCATCTGCCAGGGCAGTTAACATCGTTGTAACTTTATCAATGTTATCGCTGGAGACAATGACATTGCTTTCTCGATAAAAATTTTCGATCTTCTCCCTTGTTTTTGATATGAGTTCTTGTTTACTTATTGCTGACTTTCTTAAATTTTCTGCAGTTTCATGAAGGAAACGGGTTTCATCAAGTATCATTTTTAATACTGAATTTCTTGATCTGGATGTCACCATTATTGGTTGGATTGAAGCATCAAGAGATCGAGGAAAAATATTATCCTCAAAATTTACTTTTTTATTTAAGAATAATCTATGACGGTTGCTTCTTTTTAAATTATATTCTTCCAGTTCATGGAATAGATCACCCATACTGGTGTTCTCTATGATATCTTTGATCCGATTAAACTCTTCCTTCGGAAGGATTGTGTCGTATCTATCAAAATAAGGAGCAGGGTCTGTAATCATTCCATCTGAAAACATTTTTTCTAAAAGAGCACGTATCTTGGCTCTGTCGAGCTCCTTTCTATCCTCATTACTTGCTGCCATCCCCGATATAGGGTTGAGCGAATCGCTTCTTTTTAGAAAGGGCTTACTCTTAAGCTTTGGCATTAGTCCTTTATCAATATATACTCCTCCAAGATCATATTCATGATACAGTCCTATAAATCTTTCGATTGTTAACGTGTTACTAAAGCCTAAACTGTACCTGATATATTGACTATTGATTTTTTCAAAATGACTGGTCTCTCTATGAACGTGAGCATTGCTGATGGATGTTTCAATTTGATTTAAGGCTGTATTGATTTTGGTCAGTTGGCTGGTAAACGCCTCCTTTACGTTATCTGAAAAATCAGATTTCTCTATATCCAGACTTTCTATGTCAGCGTCTTCACCCATAAAATGATCGACTTTTGCCCAGATGCTATCTCTCAACTGCGCAAGATCAGCAGGGTAATCTTTTTCAATAGTTATTTTGTTTCTCTCAGAAAAAAGCAGCGAATATAGAATTTTTTGGTATATCAAACGTTTGGGGGCCCATACATGGATTGTATGGTCTGTGTTCACCTTGGCCCATATTATCAGAAAACTAAACTCCCAGCCTGCAACAGGGCCGACGATAGTAACATGAATATTCTTGGGTATTTTGTTGATTGGAAGTGGCATGATAATACCTGATAGATTGAACTGCATGAATTTCGGAAGGGGCGCAATACCTGGCTTCTCAGCGGCGTGATTCAGAGGAGCTTAAATGTATAAAAATTGCAACACGCAGTTTAGTACAGGATTCAGTTACGCTCCTCTGCGAATTTGCACGCCTTTCGTGATCGAAAATGGAGGTCAACAGGGCGAATGTGTCCATACAGATGACGTTGAAAAGTGGCAGGCTGAAAGCTTATGGTTTTATTTACGTCAGGTGTTGTTTTTGTCTCCACTGTGCGAGCCAGAGTGAAGAGGACGTCCACGGATTTTCGCTGAGGCACACTGGCCTGCCGGGGATTCAGAATCGTGACAGCCTCTTTACGGTGGGGACTCTACGTTTTGGCAGGCGTTGCAAGAGTGATGATTGTGAAATAGAGGATCATGTTTGAAAGGTATTCAGTGGCAGTGTTTTGTTTCAGTGGTCCGTAGTGGACCACTGAAACAAAATGATCAGGTCACATCAATCATGGTAACACTGCCATCCGGCATCACTTCGGCCATCTGACCCTTGGGTTCTTCCATCAGGAACAGGGTTAAGAAGCCCAGTACTGCGGTGCCTGCGATAACCATAAAGAAAGTGGAGTAGTCTACCAGAGACAATACCGTCAGGTAGAAGACAGCCCCTACGTTACCATAGGCTCCGGTCATACCGGCAATCTGACCTGTCAGTCGACGTTTGATCAGGGGGACGGCTGCAAATACGGCACCTTCACCGGCCTGCACAAAGAAGGAGCAGGCCATAGCAGCAACCACAGCCAGAACCAGAGGCCAGCCGGAGTCTATGATGCTCATCATGTAGTAACCACCGGCCAGCCCTGCAGTCAGAACAAGCAAGGTGATCTTACGACCAAACTTGTCGCTCAGTAATCCTCCACCCGGACGAGACATCAGGTTCATAAAGGCATAAGCGGAAGCTACCAGACCTGCCATGACCGGATCTAATTCAAAGGTATCTGCGAAGAACAGGGGCAGCATAGAAACTACTGCCAACTCTGAGCCGAAGGTGGCGAAGTAGAGCACGTTCAGAACAGCCACCTGCTTGAACTGATACTGGTGAATGGCTGGGACAGGCTCGGAGAAAATCTGCTTGTTAACCTGCCAGACTTTCCAGGCGTCAAACAGATAGATGGCCGTCAGGCCTGCATATATAGCCGTTGAAATCCCGGCACTCAGCATGGCAACACCTTTTGGTGAAAGCTTCCAGGTCAGCAGAGCCAGTGCGGCATACATGGGTATCTTCATGATCAGCAGCAGGACAAAATCGCCCTTGCTGGTGACTTCCATGGCACCAATGTTCTTGGGCCGGAAGTAGGTGGAGCCTTTAGGGGTGTCAGTGACGTTCATGTAGAAGACGACACTGAACAGCAGGGAGATTAATCCGGTCAGGCCGATTGCGTAGCGCCAGCCATCTTCTCCACCAAAGAGCAGGGCAATGGTGGGCAGAGACATAGCGGCAGCGGCAGAACCAAAGTTGCCCCAGCCACCGTAAATCCCTTCAGCGGTACCCAGTTGGCGGGCCGGGAACCACTCAGACACCAGACGAATACCGACTACAAAGCCTGCACCAATAGTTCCCAGCATAAAGCGGGCTATGGCGGCCTGGGTGAAGTCATCCGCCAGGGCATACATAAAACAAGGAATACTGCAGATGGCCAGAAGTCCGGAATAGACTTTTCTGGGACCGTAAACATCGGTGAGCATACCAATGATGACTCGAGCCGGAATGGTGAGGGCCACGTTCAGAATCAGCAGGGTTTTAAGTTCTTCACGAGTGAGGCCCAGAGACTCAGAAATAGCCAGGGCCAGTGGCGCATGGTTAAACCAGACCACAAAGCTAATAAAGAAGGCAATCCAGCTAAGGTGCAGAATCTTGGTTTTCCCGCTAAATGAAAACAGGTTAAACGAATCGGGGTTGCTCATACATCCTCCTTGTTTAAGAGATTTCCCAATCAAAAGCAAACATCAGGCCAATATGGTAAATGCTTGAATTTAAGTTGCATTTTTATTCGTTTTTAATGAATTTTCTCTTATGTATAGGGGAGTCCTTTATTTAAGTATGCAAAGTCTCTAACTATTATTTTTCTTCTCACCAAAATGGTGCTTGTCAGCGGTTTGGTTATTTCCGGGTGCATTATTTTTGTGCAGGCACCTGGATTGCCCCGAGATATACTCCTGTTTTTTAGCGTGTTTTGAAAGTGGGCACGACAGTTGCTTAAACACAACCATCAGAAAAGAGGCTGGCTCTAATGGATGTAGTTGTTCCGGCCCAATGCGTCACATTGAAGAGGATGTCCGAGATGATCGGAAAAGAAACCCTGGTGGTAGTCGGTAATGGTATGGTCGGTCACCGCTTTCTTGAGAAGCTGGTCGACGCCGGAGGCCTGAATCGTTTCGAAGTGGTAGTGTTTGGCGAGGAAGTCCGTCCTGCCTATGACAGGGTTCATCTCAGTGAGTTTTTCACGGGGCGCTCTGCGGAGGACCTGTCTATGGTTTCTGAAGGCTTTTATGAGCAGGAAGGCATCAATCTTGTTCTTAATGAAGCCATCATATCGATAGATCGTAAGTCCTGTGAAGTAAACACGGCCAGTGGCATTACTCAAAAGTACGATCAGTTGGTACTGGCTACAGGCTCCTATCCGTTTGTTCCTCCTGTGCCCGGGCACGACCGTGAAAACTGTTTTGTCTATCGCACCATCGAAGATCTCGAAGCTATTAAGGAAGCTGCCCGTAATGGCAGAGTCGGTGCCGTTGTTGGCGGAGGTCTGCTGGGGCTGGAAGCAGCAAAAGCGCTTAAAGATCTGGGGCTGGAGACTCACGTGGTTGAATTTGCTCCTCGTCTGATGGCTGTTCAGGTGGATGACGGCGGTGGTGCCATGCTCAGACGCAAGATCGAAGGTCTGGGGGTCACCATTCATACTTCCAGAAATACCCGTCAGATTGTTGATGGTGAAGGCGCTGTTCATCAGATGCAGTTCGCTGACGGCGAACAGCTGAATACCGATATCGTGCTGTTTTCAGCAGGTATTCGCCCCAGAGACGAGCTGGCGAAAAGTTCCGGTCTGGAACTGGGTGAGCGTGGCGGTATCGTTATTGATAACGACTGTCGTACATCGGATAAACGCATTTTTGCTATTGGTGAGTGCGCCCTCTGGAGTGGTCGTATCTTTGGTCTGGTGGCACCGGGCTACCAGATGGGGCAGGTGGTTGTGGATCAACTGACAGGCAGGGACGGTAATCAGTTTTCCGGTGCTGACATGAGCACCAAACTGAAACTGATGGGCGTCGATGTTGCCAGTATTGGTGATGCCCATGGCAATACCGAAGGTTGTCTGAGCTACCAGCTGATTGATGAAGAAAAAGAAGTTTACAAAAAACTGGTGGTTTCCAAGAATAAGAAAAAGGTTTTGGGTGCTGTTCTGGTCGGTGATGCCGAAGAATATGGCAGTCTGCTGCAGATGATGTTGAATGATATGCGGCCTCCGGAAAATCCAGCCGAACTGATCCTGCCTCAGACCGATGGCTCTGCTGCAACGGGTCTGGGTGTGGCGGCTCTGCCAGAAACGGCTCAAATCTGTTCCTGCTATGACGTCAGCAAAGGTGATCTGGTTAACGCGGTGGCCGGTGGCTGCATGGACATGGGCGCACTAAAGGCTGAAACCAGTGCCGGAACCGGCTGTGGTGGCTGTACGGCTCTGGTCAAGCAGGTTCTTGATCATGAACTGACTGAGCTGGGTGTTGAGGTTAAAAAAGATATCTGTGAGCATTTCCCTCACTCCAGACAAGAACTCTATCATCTGGTCCGTGTCGGTGAATTAAAGTCTTTCGACGAAGTTCTGGCAAAGCACGGTAAGGGGCGAGGCTGCGATATCTGTAAGCCCACCATTGGCTCCGTTCTGGCTTCCTGCTGGAACGAATATGTGCTTAAAGATCAGCATGCTCAAGTGCAAGACACCAACGATTATTTCCTCGGCAACATGCAGAAAGACGGCACTTACTCCATTGTGCCGAGGGTTCCGGGGGGAGAAATTACGCCCGATAAACTGATTACCATTGGTGAAGTAGGTCGCGATTTTAACCTCTACACGAAAATCACCGGTGGTCAGCGGATCGACCTTTTTGGTGCCCGTGTGGAACAGTTGCCGGAAATTTGGAAACGGCTTGTCGATGCAGGTTTTGAAACCGGTCATGCCTACGGCAAGTCACTGCGTACCGTGAAATCCTGTGTTGGCAGTACCTGGTGTCGTTATGGGGTACTGGACAGTACCAGTATGGCCATCGCCATTGAAAATCGTTACCGGGGTGTACGCTCTCCGCACAAGATCAAAATGGCTGTCTCCGGTTGTACCCGTGAATGCGCTGAAGCCCAGAGTAAAGATGTGGGTGTTATCGCCACGGAAAAAGGCTGGAACCTTTACCTTTCTGGTAATGGCGGTATGAAGCCGCGTCATGCCGACCTGTTTGCTACCGAGCTGGATGATGAAACTCTGGTTAAATACATTGATCGTTTCCTGATGTTCTATATCCGCACCGCTGATCGTCTGCAACGTACTTCAGTCTGGATGGATAATCTGGAAGGCGGTCTTGATTACCTGCGTGAAGTGATTATCGAGGACAGTCTGGGGATCTGTCAGGAGCTGGAAAATGAGATGACCTATCTGGTGGGTACCTATCAGTGTGAATGGAAAACCACCCTCTCAGATCCTGAAAAGCTCAAACGTTTCAATCATTTTATCAACAGTGATGAAAGCGACAGTAACGTAGTGTTTGTGAACGAGCGTGATCAGATTCGTCCTGCTACCCATGACGAAAAAATCGCCCTGAAACAGCTGTAAACGAAGCGAATAATAAGGAGACATTAACCATGACTCAAGTGCCCGCAGCCAATCAAGTGCCCATAGCTAATAAAGTTTGGACAACCGTTTGCAGTGAAAGTGATCTTATTCAGAACTTGGGTGTCTGTGCTCTGGTGGAAGGCGTTCAAGTTGCCCTGTTTAAAGTAGACGACCAAGTTTATGCAGTGGATAACCACGATCCATTCAGTCAGGCCAATGTTATCTCCCGTGGTCTGGTAGGAGATCTGGAAGGGCGTCTGGTGGTAGCGTCGCCCATTTATAAACAGCACTTTGATTTAAGCACCGGTCAGTGTCTGGAAGATGAAACCGTGGCGTTAAATACTTATCCCGTGGAAGTCGTGGACCAGAGGGTTCAGGTCTCACTGGTGTCGGTCACTATCGAGGCAGCCTGATATGACAGCGGCGTTACAGGCGGCCAGCGTCAGTCGTCATCCGTCATTGAAGCGAAAGCTGCTGGTGGTGGGAAATGGCATGGGCTCAGTTCGCTTTCTGGAAAAGCTTACTGAGCAGAATAGCCGTGAGTATCAGGTCACCGTTCTTTCTGAGGAATCCTGCCCCGGGTACAACCGGATTCAGCTATCCAAGTTATTGGCAGGCAGTGTCGATCTTCAGGGTATTCAACTGCAACCTGAATCCTGGTATCGGAACCAGGATATCAGCCTGTTTTCGGGCAGCGACTATCGGGTTGATGGTCTTGATCTTGAGTTGAAGCGAGTCGAGACAGTGGGTGGTCAAAGTTTTGATTACGATCATCTGGTTCTGGCGATGGGTTCTCTACCCAATCGTATTCCTGTACCCGGAGCTGATCTGAAAGGAGTTATGGCTTTCAGGAATCTTGATGATGTTGAGCAGATGCTTACAGCTTCATCCAGACCCCGGGCAAAGGCCGTGGTAATTGGCGGCGGACTCTTGGGTCTTGAATGTGCCAGTGGCCTTGCCAGTCGGGGTATGAAGGTCACCGTGGTGGATACCATGTCCATTCCTATGGCCCGACAGCTGGATGAAAAGGCCGGAAAGCTTTTGCAGAAAGCACTGGAAGAAAAAGGTATTGAGTTCCGTTGCAGTGCCATGCTGGATTCCTATACGGGTGATGATGGAAAAGTGACCGGCGTGCAACTGAAAGATGGCGAGTGGTTACAGGCTTCGCTGGTGGTAGTGACAGCGGGGGTTCGGCCCAACATAGAACTGATCAGAGGTACTGGTCTGGCGTGTGATAGAGGTATTCTGGTGAACGACAGAATGCAAACCTCAGACCCTTCAGTAACGGCGATTGGCGAGTGTGTGCAGCTGAACAACGATCTGTTTGGTCTTGTGGCGCCGGTTTATGGGCACGCTCAGGTGGCTGTGCATCGACTGTTGGGCTCGTCGGGAGAGCGGTTTGAGCCAGTTCCGATACCAACCAGCCTGAAAGTAGACGGTATTGATCTGTTTTCCAGTGGACAGTTTGTTGCAGAAGAGAGTGATGAAGAAATCATCATTGATGCTGCAGGAGTTGGCATCTATCGAAAACTGGTGATCCGTGATAACGAGTTGAAGGGGGCTCTGCTCTTTGGCGATGCTTCAGATGGTCTCTGGTATCAGGAATTGATGGAAACAGGGCGAGATATTTCAGATATCCGCGACCAACTTATTTTCGGCAAACGTTATCTGAATGCAGATGCACTGAAACACTAAGAAATTTCCAATGAAGGAAGTATGTCTATGGCTGACAGCATCGATATATGCAATCACCCTCAGCAAGTCATCAATACGACGTGTGCCTATTGTGGTGTTGGCTGCGGTATCAAGGCGACGGTCACCGATAAAGAGCTCCATCTGGTGGATATAGAAGGCCGGAAGAACCACCCTGCTAATTTTGGACGTCTTTGTTCAAAAGGCAGTGCACTCGGAGAAACGGTTTCTCTGGAGAATCGTCTCCTGACCCCTTATATAGGTGAGCAGAGAGTCAATTGGGATGTTGCCCTGGATGAGGTTGTTTATCGACTGAAAACCACAATAGAAGAGTACGGTCCTGAAGCGGTGGCTTTATACGGCTCTGGTCAATTACTGACAGAAGATTACTATGTGGCTAACAAACTGATGAAGGGTTTTATTGGTTCCGGCAACATAGACACCAACTCACGCCTTTGTATGGCTTCTACGGTAGCAGGTCAAAAGAGGTCATTCGGTTCTGATACTGTGCCTGGTAACTATGAGGACCTTGAATTAGCCGATATGATCGTGCTGGTCGGTGCCAATACAGCCTGGTGTCACCCGGTATTATTCCAGAGAATAAGGGCTGCAAAAGAGCAGCGTCCAGACATGAAGGTGGTTGTCATCGATCCTCGTGCCACTGATACCTGTGACATCGCCGACCTGCATCTTCCTCTGAAATCAGGAACCGACACCGCTCTCTTCAATAAGTTATTTAGCTACCTTGATAAGCACAATAAGTTGGATCAGGCATACATTGATCAGCACACCCAAGGTTTTAATGAGGCTCTGAACGCCGCCAGAAAAGTAGGGAGTTTTTCAGCGGTTGCCAAACTTTGCGGGATTGATAAAGCTGCTCTCAAGCAGTTTTGTGAGTGGTTTGCAGAGACCGGAAAAGTCGTTACTGCCTGGTCTCAGGGTGTGAATCAGTCCGTTGCTGGTACCGATAAAGTCAATGCCATCATCAACTGTCACCTGATTACGGGACGTATTGGCAAGCCGGGATCTGGGCCATTGTCACTTACTGGTCAGCCAAATGCGATGGGAGGTCGGGAGGTTGGAGGCTTGGCCAATCAGCTGGCTGCTCATATGGATTTTCACACGGACGATGTGGATCGGGTCAGGCGATTCTGGAAGGCACCGAATATTGCTACATCACCGGGTAAAACAGCCGTAGATTTGTTTAATGCCATGAATAACGGCGACATAAAATTTGTCTGGATTATGGGTACTAACCCTGTGGTCAGTATGCCTGATAGCAATACGGTGATCAGTGCCCTGAAAAAGTGTCCGACGGTCGTCGTGTCTGATTGCATTGAAAAAACAGATACTTCTGAGTTTGCCCATATCCGTTTGCCCGCCGCTGGCTGGAGTGAAAAGGACGGCACGGTCACCAACTCGGAGAGAAGAATTTCGAGGCAGAGAGCTCTGTTTGAACTTTCCGGAGCCGCCAGACCTGATTGGTGGATTATTTCGAAGGTGGCAGAAAAGATGGGGTTTGGTGACGCCTTTAATTATCAGAGATCTGCTGATATTTTCCGTGAACATGCGGCTCTCTCTGCTTTTGAGAATAATTCTAAGGGTCGTACAAGAGATTTTAATATTGGTGCTGTGGCTTCCATTTCGGATGCGGAATACGAAGCACTTGATCCATTCCAGTGGCCACTGGTGACAGGACAAACGTCTGCTCAGCCACATACAAGATTGTTTGCTGATGGCGGCTTTTTCACAGAAACAGGTCGGGCGAATATTGTTTCAACGGAGTTTAGGGTTTCCTACCATCAGCCCAACGCCGACTATCCGCTGTTGCTGAATACTGGCAGGGTTCGTGATCATTGGCATACCATGACGCGTACAGCACTGTCGCCCAGGTTAAGTCAGCACATTGATGAGCCTTTCCTGGAAGTTCATCCTGAAGATGCTCAGAAGTACGGGCTGGCTGACCAGGGATTGTGTCGATTGACTACAGCCTTTGATGCCATTTTGGTCAGGGTTGCTGTCACACCTTCAGTGGGTAGGGGTAATGTTTTCATGCCCATGCACTGGACACGGCAGAACAGCAAAAGCGGTCACTGTGGTGTTTTGGTGAAGCCAGAGGTAGACCCCTGGTCAAAGCAGCCGGGTTGCAAGCACACTCCTGCCTGCATTGAAGCAGTTTCTCTGAAGCAACAGGCGGTTTTACTAAGTCGCAAAAAGCAGGACTTTGAGCCGTTTGATTATGCCACAGAGGTGAAATTCCAGCAGGGGTTCCGATATGAGGTGGCAGGCCAATCCATTGATTCTACAATGCTGGAGTGTGTCGGCTCAGGCAAGGAAAGAATTGATTACACTGATCTGAAGACAGGCAGTGCCCGTAGTGCCTGGTTTGCATCTGGCCAGCTGCAGGCTCTTCTTATTGTTGGAGAGTCATTGCCCGACAGTGATCGTGTATGGCTACAGGCTGCTTTTGAAAAAGAAGATATTCCTTTTTCAGAGCGCTGGCGATTACTGGCAGGCATTCCACCGAAGGGAGAAGATACTGGCAAAGTGGTTTGTGCCTGTTTTGGTGTGGGCGAGAAAACCATCTGTCGTGTGATTGAAGAGGAAGGCTTTACTGACCCTGTCGAGGTGGGTCAGTCTTTGAAGGCAGGAACAAACTGTGGATCCTGTATTCCTGAGATTCGCAAGCTGATTACCCATACAGCAGAGTTGGTATAGACACGCACTCTGTTCGTCCCGGGCTTGTTGAAGGTCAGTGGCACTGCACTTGGACAAGCTCTGTGCGAGCGGAATCAAGCATAAGATTCGGCGGCACTAGATAATACCTGAACAGACTTCATTTTCCTCTAATATCGGATATAGATCAGCATCAGGTAATTGATAATGCCACCATTCATTTTCAAGAGCGTCGAATCCAGCCACATTCATGGCGCCTGCCAGGATTAACCTGTTTTTCTGTGCGAGCTCGGTAATCTGGTCATTGCCATGGTGAGCTAATGGGCGGAAGTCATCCAGCTCTGTGCCCATTTCCAATGTATGTCCGAACTGATCAACCAGCGTGAGATCAACAGCTATCCCTCTGCAGTGGGTACGTAACCCGGTTTTCGGGTGGGACACATATTGAGGGTCCGGTACACATTGAAAGAGTTCCTGCTGGGCTTCCAGTGGGCGATAGGCATCCCATATTTTTAATTTGAGCCCCATGGGTTGAAGAACTTCAATGGCGTTTTGCAATCTGTTGGCGGCTTCTTCGTGCATCAGGCACAGAGGTTTTTTATAAACCTGCTTACCAGTGAAGTTCCTCGTGGTAGCGTAAACTATCTCGAGCAAAAGATCGTGACTTTGTGGTGTGACTTCAACCAGTGAGTGCGAGTTCTTCATAAATTAATCTGGCCTTCAGATATTTTTAACGCAGGGTAAGGATAATTGTCTGGAAAGCTCTTAAGATTCGGGCTTTACAGGTTTCAAAAGGTTGACAGCCAGAGCTGTTACCAGTGCACCGGCGATGGTGGCCAGAATATACCAGGGGCGACCATCGACAACCGGCAGAACGATCCAGCCACCCCAGGGAGCATGATTGATGACTTCGGCCATGAATCCTATTACATTGCCGGTAATTCCTCCCAGAACTATGGCGGGTATGACTCGTATTGGGTCAGCAACAGCAAAGGGGATTGCTCCTTCTGATATGCCTATCATACCCATAGCCAGAGCAGCCTTGCCAGCCTCTCGCTCTTCAGCAGAGTATTTCCCGGGGGAGAGCAGGGTGGCCAGCCACATACCCAAAGGTGGGGTGCAAATGGCCACCCCGACACCACCCATTAGATAGGGGTGATCTTGTATCTGAGTTTGAGCGAACAGGGTGGCGACTTTATTGATAGGACCGCCCATGTCAAAAGCGGTCATGCCGCCAAGAATGGCGCCAAGTGAAACCTTGGATAATCCCTGAAGACTATAGAGCCACTCGTTCAGGTGATTCATCATATTGGCGATGGGTTGTCCAATTACCCAAATTACCAATGCTGAGGTCAGAAACGTGCCTGCCAGAGGGTAGATAAAGATGATAGCAATAGGTCGCATGGTCGGTGGAAAGGGGATTTTCTTGAGGGCATTAACAATATAGCCTGCAATGAGTCCTACAATCATTGCTCCCAGAAAGCCACAACCGAACTGACCTGCCAGCCAGGCTCCAATCATCCCGGGTGCCAGAGCGGGACGGCTGGCAATGGACCAGGCTATATAGCCTCCGAGTACGGGGATAAAGAGGGTAAAGCCAGCAACCCCCATGTCCCACACATCTTTGAGTAAACCGGACTCCGGGGGTTCTCCTCTACCATGCAGCATGACAGACAATGAAAGAAGGACGCCTCCAGCCACCACGAAGGGAATCATATGGCTAGTACCTGTCAGCAGGTGGGACCTGAGCGTAATGAGCTCTGCTTTTACGCTATTCATCAATCTTACCCATTTTAGTCAATAATGCCTTCTGGTGTGCCTGACTGCCAGGATCTTCGGGTTTGGTCAACAGGCCCGGGAGCGGGTGGCTTTGTGTGATTCCGGATCATTGAATTTCGGTGTTTATCATCATTCAGACAGAAATGGCCAGAGAAACCATTTCTGAAAGGATTGGGTCTCATGGGTACCTGTCCGAGGTTTAAATGTGAAAGCTGAATTCTAGCAGCTCAGACGGATTGTCAAGTATGAAAGCGGGTTTTGCTGCTTCAAGGGTTGAGCGGTCGTGCCAGCCCCAGCTGACTGCAACGGGAATAGCTCCGGCTTCACGGGCCTCATTAAGGTCTCCTGAGGTGTCGCTGACGAAATAACAGGGCTGGTCTGGGTGCTGTTTCATCACTGTCCGGATTTTGTCCGTCTTGATGACGCCTTGCTCCATTCCCATAACTTCCCTGAAACACCCGATATTCTGTTTTGTCAGGAAATGTTCTGCCGCTTCGGTAAAGTTGGAGGTGATCAGGTAAAGGGGGTAGTGTTGAGCAAGGTGCTGAAGACTTTCACTGACGTCAGGAACAGAAGGGCACTCTTTCATAAACTTTAAGTGGGCGAGCCGCGCGCTATTCAAAAAAGCGGGCTGCATCCAGTCACCGGGGATTTGCTGGCCTAGCTTTTTGAAGAAATTGCCTTCAAAGAGGGCGAGAATTTGCGCTTCAGTCGCGAGGTTATCTGCGCCCATTTTGATCAGGATCTCTGACCAGTAATTGAAAAAGGGTCGCCAGGAGTCGGCAATCACGCCATCCATATCAAAAAGAATCGGGCAGGACATAAAAGCTCCAGTAGTCAGAGGGTGTTGCTCAATAAATGGAGAATACTTTCCTGTTACTTGTTTTGCTCCGATCGCAAACGGCCATTGAGCATCTCGACGGCCAGTGAAAACGCCATGGCAAAGTAGATGTAGCCTTTCGGGATATGAAAGTCCAGAGCTTCTCCTATCAAAGAGACACCCACCAGAACCAGAAAGGAAAGCGCTAGCACTTTGAAGGAAGGGTGGTTGTTGACAAATTCTCCAACAGGCGCCGCTGCAAGCATCATAATGCCTACCGAAATAACAATGGCGGTAATCATAACCCAAAGGTGTTCTGCCAGCCCTACTGCGGTGATGACTGAATCCAGGGAGAAAACAATATCGATGAGGGCAATCTGGATAAGAGTTATAGCATACCCTCTTGGTTTAAGGTGAGGTCCTTCATCTTCGCCGGGTTCAAGAGCGTCATGGATCTCATGAGTGGCTTTGGTGAGCAGAAAGAGCCCGCCACCGAGAAGAATCAGGTCCCGACCGGATAGGGCATGGTTGAACAGATGGAATAGCGGGGCAGTGAGTGTCATGATCCAGGTAATGGAGAGTAGCAGGAGGATCCTTGTGAACATTGCCAGTAATAGTCCCAGTCTGCGGGCATTGTTGCGTTGATGTGCAGGCAGTTTGTCGACAACGATTGTAATAAAAATGATGTTGTCGATGCCCAGAATAATCTCCAGGACGGTAAGAGTTGCCAGAGCAATCCAGGGCTCTGGGTTCAGGAAAAGTTCAGTCATTGTTTTATCGTATTAGCTCTATCGTACTAGCCGTTCATGCCGGGACACTACTCCCTAAGCTACTCATAGGTAATATCGGTTAAAAGTAGACGAGACTGAAAGCATCTAAAGAATGTTTTGGCCCTTGTCCGTTTGACAGGTTCAGCCAGCATTACGATTAATCAGTCCGGAACGATGTTTTTGGTCCCCCGGGAAATAGTGGCAGTCATGTTTCAAAGGCGTTGAAATGACACAAAAAGTCTGAGGCAGGTGAAACAGAGGAGGTCTGAAAGCCGATAATAGCACCGGCTTTCAGGAGGCTGCTTAGCGGTCAGATACCGGAATAAAATCTCTGGAAGTTTCGCCGGTGTAAAGTTGGCGCGGACGACCAATGCGGTATTCACCGCTGATCATTTCATGCCAGTGAGCAATCCAGCCCGGTGTACGACCGGTTGCAAAGATTACAGTGAACATCTCTGTTGGAATGCCCAGAGCTTTCAGAATGATACCGGAGTAGAAGTCCACGTTCGGATACAGCTTCTTCTCAACGAAGTATTCGTCTTCCAGGGCGATCTTTTCCAGACGCTTGGCGATCTTGAACAGAGGATCGTCTTCCAGGCCCAGTTCGCTCAGTACTTCGTCACAGGTCTGCTTCATAACCTTGGCACGTGGGTCAAAGTTCTTGTAGACGCGGTGACCAAAGCCCATCAGACGGAAGGGATCGTTTTTGTCCTTGGCGCGGTCAATGAACTCATCGATGTGTTTCTCATCACCGATTTCATTCAGCATAACCAGTACCGCTTCGTTGGCACCACCGTGAGCCGGCCCCCACAGAGCTGCAATGCCAGCAGCAATACAGGCGAATGGGTTGGCACCACTGGAGCCTGCCAGGCGCACAGTCGATGTTGAAGCATTCTGTTCATGGTCTGCATGCAGCAGGAAGATACGATCCATGGCACGAGCCAGAACTGGATTAACTTCGTACTCTTCACAGGGCGTAGCAAACATCATATGCAGGAAATTGCCACCGTAGCCCAGATCGTTGCGCGGGTAGACGAACGGCTGTCCGATGGAGTATTTGTAGGTCATAGCTGCCAGGGTTGGCATCTTGGAAATCAGGCGATAGGCGCAAATTTCACGGTGACGTTCGTTAGTGATATCCAGTGAATCGTGATAGAAGGCAGAGAGAGCGCCTACTACGCCGCACATCACGGCCATAGGGTGAGCGTCGCGACGGAAGCCGGAGAACAGGTCTACCATCTGTTCATGAATCATGGTATGACGCATGATGGTGTCTTCAAAATGCTTTTTCTCCTTCCTGTTGGGAAGTTCACCATAAACCAGCAGGTAGCAGGTTTCCAGATAGTCAGAGTGCTCAGCAAGCTGCTCGATAGGGTAACCACGGTGCAGAAGCACACCCTTTTCACCATCTATGTAAGTGATCTTTGACTCGCAGGAAGCTGTAGATACGAAACCGGGGTCGTATGTAAACAAACCGTTGGCAGTCAGGCCGCGAACATCAACAACATCTGGGCCGAGAGAGCCCGTATGTACAGGAAGTTCCAGTTGTTTGCCGTCAATCGAGAGGGTTGCTTTCTTTTCAGCCATCATAGGCTCCTGTCTTGCCGTTTATTCTGCCGTTATCTTAGTCTCGGACCCAAATTATTGTGCTCACAGAATAAGTTTTTTTATGGTTGGGCCCCTTTCACGGTTCGACCACTATAGGGCCAGAAATCTGTTTGTCAAACATGTGTGTCGTTGAAAAAGTCTGCGCAATAAACTCAGAGGTCTATAGTAAATTTGCTTAGTGGGTTAATCAATTGTAATTGAAAACCGAACTGTTTATACTTCACAGCCGAAGTCGTGGAGGGCTTCATGAGGGGGGGTGAGAAGAGAACGTTAACAACAATTAACGCGGTTTCTTAGCCTGCAGTCAGGGTGGCCTGTTCAGGTAAACCTGATGATAGAGGGCATGATCCCGAGTAGGTCATAACCTCTGGATAATGTTGCTGATTCAGCTGTGCACGCCTCGGGCGTTGGGACAAAAAACGTGAATAGCAAAAGACCTGTCAATCTAGACATAACCACAATCAAACTACCTCTGCCAGCTTATACCTCGATCCTGCACAGGATTTCGGGCATATTGCTATTTGTCGGAGTTGGTTTCCTGCTGTATGCACTGGACCTGTCGCTGTCTTCGGAACAGTCCTTTGCGAAACTGAAAACACTCATGTCGGGTGGCCCGGTCAAATTTATTGTCTGGGTGCTGCTTTCCGGTCTGATTTACCACTTTGTTGCAGGTGTCAAGCATCTGTTAATGGATGTGGGTGTAGGTGAAGGTAAAGAGTCAGGCAAGGCTGGTGCGATCATCACCATTATTCTGTCGGCTGTATTGATTGTGCTCGCGGGGGTGTGGGTATGGTAACCAATATTACCAACTTGTCTCGAAGTGGACTTTACGACTGGATGCTGCAGAGACTGTCTGCCATTATTCTGGCTGCCTATACGCTGTTTATAGGCGGCTATGTTCTTGTAAATCCCGGTCTGGATTTTCAGCAGTGGAATGGTCTGTTCGAACAGGCCTGGGTTAAGGTGTTTACCTTGCTTGCCATTCTGTCCATTGCTGCCCACGCCTGGGTAGGGATGTGGACTATAGCCACTGACTATCTGAATGCCCGTGCATTCGGAAGTAAGTCTGTTCTGATTCGTTTCCCCTTCCAGCTGATCTGTTTTGTTGCAGTATTCAGTTACATCGTCTGGGGCATTCAAATTCTCTGGGGGAATTAATCTATGTCGGCTCTACGTACACTGACTTACGACGCCATCGTAATCGGCGGTGGTGGCGCTGGCATGCGCGCTGCACTGCAACTGACTCAGGCGGGTATCAAGACGGCCTGTGTAACCAAGGTATTTCCAACCCGCTCTCACACTGTGTCTGCACAGGGTGGTATTACTTGTGCTATTGCCAGCGCAGATCCACAGGATGACTGGCGTTGGCACATGTTCGATACTGTAAAAGGCTCTGATTATATCGGTGATCAGGATGCTATCGAATACATGTGCTCGGTAGGTCCCCAGGCTGTTTTTGAGCTGGAGCACATGGGGCTGCCTTTCTCGCGTACAGAGGAGGGTCGTATCTATCAGCGTCCATTCGGTGGTCAGTCCAAAGAGTTCGGTAAGGGCGGTCAGGCTGCCCGAACTTGTGCCGCAGCTGACCGCACAGGTCACGCTCTGCTGCACACCCTCTATCAGGCCAATCTGAAAGGCGGTACTACTTTTCTGAATGAATGGTACGCTGTTGATCTGGTGAAGAATCAGAATGGTCAGGTGGCCGGTGTTATCGCGATTTGCATGGAAACGGGTGAGTCCGTTTATATCAAATCCAAAGCGACTGTTATGGCTACCGGTGGTGCCGGGCGTATCTATGCTTCCACCACCAATGCGTTGATCAATACCGGTGACGGAATTGGTATGGCTCTGCGGGCCGGTTTCCCAATGCAGGATATGGAAATGTGGCAGTTCCACCCGACCGGTATTCATGGTGCGGGGGTTTTGGTGACTGAGGGTTGCCGTGGTGAAGGTGGTTACCTGATCAACAGTGAGGGTGAGCGCTTCATGGAGCGTTATGCGCCCAACGCAAAAGATCTGGCTGGTCGTGACGTAGTAGCCCGTTCCATGATTCTGGAGATTTTGGAAGGTCGTGGCTGTGGACCTGATAAGGATCACGTTCTGCTGAAGCTGGATCATCTGGGTGAAGAAACTCTCAATCTGCGTCTGCCTGGTATTTGTGAACTATCCAAGACATTTGCACATGCAGACCCGGTTAAGGTGCCTGTTCCTGTAGTACCAACCTGTCACTACATGATGGGCGGTATCCCGACTAACGTGGGTGGCCAGGCTTTGTTTCCTGATGCTGAAGGCAATGATCAGGTGGTTGAAGGCCTTTACGCCTGTGGTGAGGCTGCCTGTGTATCCGTTCACGGTGCTAATCGTCTGGGTGGTAACTCTTTGCTGGATCTGGTGGTGTTCGGTCGTGCAGCAGGTATCCAGATAGAGAAAAACCTGAGAGAAGGTTTTGATGGTGTTGATGCTTCTGGTAGTGATATTGAGGCCGCCATGTCTCGCCTGGATCGTCTGAATCAGTCCAGTAGTGGTGAAAAAGTTGCTGACGTTCGTAAGGATCTGCAAAACACCATGCAGCTTTACTTTGGTGTATTCCGTGAAGGCGATAGCATGCAGGAAGGTCTGAAAAAGCTGAATGAGCTGGGTGAGCGTCTGGAGAATGCTCATCTGGAAGACAAGAGCCAGGCGTTCAATACAGCGCGTATTGAAGCACTTGAGCTCGAGAACCTCTATGAAGTAGCTTATGCTACTGCGGTTTCCGCCGAAGAACGTAAGGAATCCCGTGGTGCACACGCTCGTAACGATTTTACCGAGCGTGATGATGAAAACTGGTTGGCGCATTCCCTATACTTTCCGACTGAAAAACGGGTCGGCAAACGTCAGGTTAACTTTGCACCAAAGACCATGGACGCTTTCCCACCGAAAGCCAGAACCTATTGAGGAGGAGGCAGGAATATGTTGGGTAGTTCGTTAAGTGTTAGCGTCTATCGCTACAACCCGGAGGCTGACTCCAAACCTTATATGAAAGACATTGAGGTAGATATTCCTGAGGGCAAAGACCTGATGGTGCTTGATGTATTGAACCTGATCAAGGAGAAGGACGAAACACTGGTGTATCGCCGTTCCTGTCGCGAAGGTGTTTGTGGCTCGGATGGTATGAGTATCAATGGTACCAATGGTCTGGCTTGCGTAACCTCCCTGTCGGAAGCCATGGGCAGCAAGAAAAAGTTGATACTACGCCCGCTGCCGGGTCTGCCAGTCATCCGTGACCTGATCGTGGATATGAGTCTTTTCTACAAACAGTACGAAAAGATCAAACCGTTTCTGATCAATGAAGAGCCAGCACCGGCTATCGAACGTCTGCAGAGTCCTGAAGACCGTGAGAAACTGGATGGCCTGTACGAGTGTATTCTCTGTGCATGCTGTTCTACCGCCTGCCCATCTTTCTGGTGGAACCCTGACAAGTTTGTCGGCCCGTCCGGTCTGCTGCAGGCGTATCGCTTTCTGGCTGACAGCCGTGATACTGCGACTGAAGAGCGCCTTGCAGATCTGGATGATCCATTTAGCGTGTTCCGCTGTCGAGGCATCATGAACTGTGTTGCTGTATGTCCAAAAGGTCTGAATCCAACCAAAGCTATTGGTCATATTAAACAGATGCTATTTGATAGTGCCACCTGATCTGGTACCTTAGCAGACTGATGCCAATAAACAGGCAACAGAGGTCTCTTATATTGCTGCATAAGAGGCCCACTGGAAGGAATGGCTGTTGGGGGCGAGCTTTCAGATATAAGTTGAGGCTGGTCCCTTGGCATGAAATGTGCACGTACTGTGTGTGCGTACGTTTTTTTCTATCAGCAGCATCTACACTGATTCTCAAATTAAAGATTCGGAGGCTGATACCAGAGTTTTGGAGAAGCGAATGATCCGAAGTGGAATTTCTTGCTATAGTTGCACTGTCGCACGAATTAGGTGGAACTGTAGTTTACTCTAGAGTCTGGCTGACTACTGACCCCATAACCTAATGACGGGCAGGGCAGGCAGGTTTTAATAGCGGGGCGGCCGGTCGATCACCGGTCTATCTGTGGGGTTTGAATAAGCGGGGGAGGCGAAAGTCCCGGTTTTCAGCGTTTTGCCTGTCAGGAAAATGGACAGCAGGCCACAGTGCGACTCTCATGATTAGACAGCCCTTCATTCACGGGGTAGTGATGATGCAAGAAGGTGTGATGCAGCAAATGTGGGATACCTCACATATTTCCGGGGGGAATGCTGCATACGTCGAAGAACTATACGAACAATTCCTTCGTGACCCGAATTCGGTCTCTGAGGAATGGCGTGATTATTTTGAAAAACTTCCTCAGGTCAACGGTGGTGGTCCGGACGTGCCTCACTCGACCATTCAGGAGAATTTTGTCTTGATGGCGCGTCAGCGCCAGAGCACCCGCCCAATCGAAGCCGGAACCATTTCCAGTGACCATGAGCGTAAGCAGATTCAGGTACTGCGTCTGATCAGTGCTTTTAGAATCCGGGGGCACCAACAGGCCCGAATCGACCCTTTGGGTTGCATGCAGCGCGAACAGTTTCCCGATCTGAGTTTAGAGTATCACGGGCTTAGTGAAGCAGACCTGGACACTGAATTCCAGACCAGTACCATTTTCATCGGTAAAGAGCGTGCGGTACTGCGTGAGATTATCGATTCCCTCGTGGCGACCTACTGCGGTTCGATTGGTGTTGAATACATGCATATCGTCAACACTGAAGAGCGTCGCTGGTTTCAAAGCCGCATGGAAAGTGTACGGGGTCGACCTGAAGTGGGCTTTGAAGGTCGACAGCATCTGCTGGAGCGTCTGACAGCCGCAGAGGGTCTGGAAAAATACCTGGGTACCAAATACCCGGGCACCAAGCGGTTTGGTCTTGAAGGAGGGGAATCCCTGATTCCTATGCTGGACGAAATTATCCAGCGTTCTGGTTCTTATGGTGCCAAGGAAATCGTCATCGGCATGGCTCATCGTGGGCGCCTGAATGTATTGGTTAATATTCTCGGAAAGAACCCCTCCGAACTGTTCGACGAGTTCGAAGGCAAGAAGATGGCCGACACCGGCTCCGGTGACGTGAAGTACCACCAAGGCTTCTCATCCAACGTCATGACACCGGGTGGAGA
>NZ_JAHHPR010000545.1:0-2010 GCF_024606255.1 Endozoicomonas sp. SESOKO3 | reverse complement strand
GTGTGCCTGTTTTTATTGCTTTTTGTCGTTATTTTGGCATTCCATGTCGGCAAATTGCTAACCGCACCCACGCCTTTGCAGAGTGTTCCGCAGATGGAGGCCAAACCTGGATGTCAGTGGATTTGGGTGGGGCACCTGTCGAGGCAACAGAAATTCTGCCTGACTTCCAGCCCACCAGGAAGGTCAGTGCTTCCGGTACTGAGTCCAGGCAGAGTAGACAACTCCTGAGTGATGTCCTGAAAGGGGCTGATTTAGCACAACAGCAAGCTCTGGCAAAAGCCTGTGGCATGAGTTTTGAGGGACTGAAAAAAACGCTGGAGACAAACGGTGCATTGCCAAAAATCAATCTGAGTACTCTCGAAATTGTAAGGAACCTATGGCAGAGACTGGATTTACCCGGTTTTTCCGTGGGTGTCTCAATGTTACTGGAGATAGAAACATTGAGTGAAGACGAAAAGACATTGATCGGCGATCTGCCTCCCAACGTGAAATGTTGCTATAAACCGATGTCGTTGGCATTAAGAGAAATATTGCCCAACAGTGATGCAAACCAGGTCATTGAACTGCTCAAGTCATTGCACTCAAAAATGGTTGTTCAGAGCGGAGCAAGCCCACAGCAGTGGTTGAGTTCAATGTTGTACATTCTGAAATACAGCAACTTAGCCGAGCCTTCGGTTATTCGCTTTGCCCATGAAGCTCTGACTTCGGGCTGGCTGGATCCACAGCCGATGTATGAGAGTTATATTGCAGATGCCCTTCAGCACCATGAGCTATTGATGCGTCTGAAAGATGTCGATGAACTGGAGGTTGAAGCCGCTCATTCTCTGAAAAAGTGGTATCAGGCATTGCTGTCCGGGGAAAAAAATAGCCAGGAATGGCGGTTGGCTTATAAAGTCATTCAGGAGAAAGAAGTCGGTGCCTTTTTCGTCACTCATTGTCATGAAGGGTTTTCGCCCTTCTTTGAAGAGAACATTGCCAATCCATCTTTAAAGGACGTCTGGACGGACCAACCTGAGGGCGTCCCGAATATAGAACGAATGCTGGTGCGCCATCCTGCGTTTGCAAAGTTAAACTCGGCCAAGGCGAACCACCGTCCGGTGATTATCTTGGGTAAACCTTTCTGGGAAAACACATTAATTAATAAAAAAGTCGAGGCCCTGTATCAACTAAAAGTCGAGAAGAGCCCGAATCTAAAGCAGTTATTGGCAAGATACAGAGAGTCTCGTGCGACGGAAAATCAACGCAACAGGGAGCTGAATGCATTGACCAGACACATCAGTGATCTGAAAAAAAACAATCGTCAAAAAAGAAGTTACTACCGACGTCACAACCAGGATGCTTCTCTGGATCGGCTGTTTCGAGCTGAAGAAAAAGAATATGAAGAACAAAAGCGTGCTATCGACGAAAAGTACCGACCTATTCTGAGGGCCTGTGAGCTTTCACCCGAGGACAGAGACCTTTTTAGCAATTTGAAAACCAAATGCAAACAAGCGATTCTTCAGGCCTTCAGTCATTACCTGTATGGGTTGACACACTCGAAGGGTGGTCGTTTAACGCTTTGTTGGGCCAATGCAACCACCGGGTTTAACCATCATTCGAACAACTATGGCGCTCACGACCCATCTTCACCAGAAGAGCTCTCTGCCATGATGTCTGAAATCAATAGATCCTGGTGTTTTGAGGGCTCTCTCAGGAAAACCTACTTAAAGCAGGCACTTAAGGCCAGTGACGCTCTGGTGCTTAAATCCGCTGAGCTGACAACCATTGCCGAAGAGTTTTTGAGCAGCGTGAATTTGAATTCATTGTCTGACTCATTGGATAAGTGATACGCCACTGGAACTTTCATCCTGTCTGAAGGTCATATAAGCAAACAATTTAAATGCAGTCCTTCAGATCACAGGAGAGAGGTTGACGATGGATGGTCGGATTGGTGGGGAAGTAAAGAAACCCGTTCCTGGCAGCGGCGTGCCAGCCGATGCAGCAAAGCTGGAGTTATCGTCAAAAAAGAAT
>NZ_JAHHPR010000544.1:0-4092 GCF_024606255.1 Endozoicomonas sp. SESOKO3 | reverse complement strand
AGAGCCGCAATTTTCAAGCCCTGACGTTTCTCTATTGTTTGTACGAAGTGGCTGGTTCTTTATGAGAATAGGTGAGCCGGGCCCGTTAGGCGATAGCTCCGTTAAGAAATCTGTTTTGTCCGAATCACCAAACCGACTGGCTGCCTGAAAAGTAACTCGAAATCGACTAAGAGCCTTTTTCTAATACTTTTGATTAGTAGCTTTTAGAAATAAGTCGTAAGGTGCCATGGTAATTATACTTGGTATTTTATAGCCTTTTTTATAAGCCCAATCTTTTATATCATTTTTTATTTCTGGGTTGTTCTTTATTAGTTGATATAAAAAACATGAGAAATTTCTTCTGCAGTCGCAAAAAATACTGACAAAATTGTATAGCTTCTCCAAAGTATGTTTATACTCTTCGAATTCATCCCTGCTTATTTTATGCTTGTTTTTTATTGCTTCGAAATGAAGATTGATTTCGTCTTCTTCAAATAGATAGTTGTGTTTTTTTGAGTTGTTTTTAATGGAGTTAGTTAGGGTGTATTTATTTTTTTTTACTAACTTTTTAGAGTGCTGATTTTCATGCACTCTATATTTTACCAGTGGCTTTTTAATGGCTCCTAGCTGGCATCTATTTTCTGTTATAGTTCTCATTAGAAAATCATAGTCCTCAGCAAAATCTAGAGAACTATCAAATCGTAAGTTTTTAATTGACTCTGCTCTCATCATTACTGTAGGGCAAGGTATTGTTTTTCCGAAAAAAAAGTAATTGAATTTCAACTCGTTGTCTTTATCTGGATAAGACTTTATTTTGTTTTTTTTAGTATTGAACTCTTTTATCCATGAGCCACAAATATCAATATTTTTTGATTTCATGTGGTTGATTTGTTCTTCTAATCTAAATGGATAGCATATATCGTCAGAATCTATAAGAGCAATATAAGATCCTAGTGCAATTGATAGGCCTTTGTTTCTAGCTTTGGATACTCCAGAGTTTTCTTGCTCTAAATATTTTATTCTTTTGTCCTGATCTTTTATTTTTAAAATAATATCTTTTGTTTTATCTGTTGAACCATCGTTAATAACTAATATTTCAATGTTTTTATAGGTTTGGCTTATTATTGAAAATAAACAATCTTCAATGTAAGGTTCTGAATTGAAAACGGGTATAATAACACTGATAAGATCTTCTTGTATATTCATTGATAAGTTTTATCCGCATTGGGGAAAGTTTCTTTATTTGATTGAGAATGAGCTATCCCCAGATTCTTTGTATTCTTATCTTTATTAAGTTTATATGATTTCTTACTGGTTTTTTCTTGAGAAATTTAAGGGAGAAGCATTAAGGCTCATTTTGATAGCTATAGCTATTCCAATGGGTAGCCAGAAGTTAATCCAGTATATATGTGGTTTTGTGAAAATTTTGCTTACATCGGTTATATAAGAAAAGAGACCAATACACAATAAAGCAATTGCAAGTTTAATATTGGTGTTTCCTTTAGTGGAATATAGGCATCTTATTAGCAAACATATTAAAAGGGCAAACAAGAATAAGCCAAAAAATCCTATCTCATAAAATACTTGGAGATATATGTTATGAGCATGAAAGGCTATAGCTCTATTTTGATTGTATGGTATCTGAAATTTTGCTCCGGCACCGTGGCCAAACCAAAATTTTTCAAGAGAGTTTTTATAGGTTTTAAGCCAGATGGTTCCTCTTTCGTTAAATGTTTCATTAAGAAAATCTTCTAATTCGTCTAGCGTTCCTATCAATTTAGTATTTGAAGAAGTTAAGCTTGGTCCAGATGAAATAAGTTTTATTTCGTTAGTGGCATAATTTGACTGATTTTTCTTTATTGTGTCTGAAATGCTTTTTGTTATTTGGTCAGAGAAGTAAAGCGAAGAACTTGAAATTGTAATAGTCAGCAGTGCAATGGTTGATTTTTTATTCTTTATAAGAACCCATGACAGAAAGTAGGATAAAAACAAGGCAATTATAGGGCCTCTAGACCAAGTAAA
This sequence comes from Endozoicomonas sp. SESOKO3, assembly GCF_024606255.1. NCBI lineage: Bacteria > Pseudomonadati > Pseudomonadota > Gammaproteobacteria > Oceanospirillales > Endozoicomonadaceae > Endozoicomonas > Endozoicomonas sp. SESOKO3. Next base: position 2,091 of record NZ_JAHHPR010000544.1, on the reverse strand, counting down.
TATAACATAGGTATTGATTATTAATAATGAAATTAACTGTATGAAGGAATTGAGCTCTGATGACTCCCTACTCGAAAATAGTACAAATAAAATAGCTGAAAACGATCCATAATAGATAGCAGCGGGAATAGGGTTATCGAGGTTTCCAAATCCCCAGTCGCCCATGCTGCTGATTCTGTAATCTCGAACTCCGATTGGTGCATCTAGAACTAAGAAATGATTGAATAATGAAATAGCTGCACCAATGGAGACTATTATCGCTGATATCTCGAGTATTCGGCTGAACTCCCAGTAATCTGAACGTATTAGTGCACATATGCTGAATATAAATAATGCTATGTATATACCATCTTTTATAAACCTACCTGCGTCCTCATCTGTGTCGGACCATAAAAAGGATAGAGTGTATAGGGCTATGAAACATAGGGTCGATATTGCTAAAGTATTGACCCTGTGCCCTCTGAATACTTCCTTACCTGATGTGAAGAACAGTATCAGTGCAGGAAGAATAAGCCAAGTATAAGTTTGAGAGATATGGGAACTGTTATTTGGAAGTATGATCTGCCCTGTTAGGAAAACAATCATACCAAATGGAAGAATCCATTTTAAAATGATGTGGTTGGTTCTATCTTGTATCGATATATTCATAAATAAAAAATATAAAGTTTTAGCGTTATATGCTAGCTTTTTAGGCCGCTATTAACCAAGTATTTTCTAGACTGAAGATTCCACTAGAAATATAGCTAATATAAGCATATCCTTCGCCTTTTCTTTATTTGGTAGAGCTATGACTGAGGGCAAGAAGCAGATTTTACAGCTTCAGAACAGTTTTAATGTCATGTCATCGGACTTGGCAGAACAAATCATCAAGGCACTGCCAGCTGATCAATATGAAATTACAACAGCCTTTCTAAAAGGAAAGCCAGAAGCAGGGCAGCCTGTCAGTGCTGCCGGTACATCTGTCTATTTTGATTTTAGTAGCAAGCAGCTGAAAGGAATTCGACGCTGGTTTGCTATACGACAAGTATTACGATTTTGTCGGGATCATCATTTTGATGGCATCATTTGCCATCGCTTCAAACCGACTCACATCATGCTCAATCTGGCCAGGAAGCTGAACACAAAAGCTTTTATCAGTATCGCCCATGGTTTTGGTGATTATGACCGCTCTTATCGGCAGAAGCTGGTTAACAGGCTGGCTGATGACCGCTGGTGCTTTGTAGGGGTATCCAAGCCTGTTCAGAACTATCTTATGAACACTATAAATCGCTTAAATGAGAATAATACGGCAGCGATCAGCAATGCTATTGACATTGAACAGGCCGTTTCTATTCAGCTAAGCCAGGAGCAGGCGAGGCAGGAACTGGGACTGCCTGATGATCGCTTTATTTTTGGCACAATAGGTCGATTGGTCGAGATCAAAGGTCATGCTGTAATGATTGATGCTCTGGCTCAGGTTAACAGGAAATACCCGACAGCAGCAGTAGGCATCATTGGTTACGGTGAAGAAGAGCAAAACCTCAGGCAAAAGATCAGTGACCTTGGTTTGCAAAACAGTGTTTTTCTGCTGGGAAAAAGAGCAGAGGCTATTAAATATGTTAAGGCGTTTGATGTCTTTACTCTGCCCTCCTTCACCGAAGGTCTGCCCCTTGCGTTACTGGAAGGCATGTCTGGAGCATTACCTGTCATTGGGTCAGATATAGATACCATAAAGCCTTACATAGAAGGGCTGGGCCAGGTTTGTAAAGCGGGTGATTCAGAGAGTTTGGCTCAGGCCATGGAGTATTATCTTTCACTACCAGCTGCTGCAAGGGCAGAGGAAGGTCGCCATCTCTATGAGGTGCTTTGCACAAGACATAATATTAATGATTTTCGAGAGTCCTATCGCAATCTGATGGATGAGATGCTGACCAGAACAGCTTAGCTATTCACAATAAAAAGCTGGATACATTGAAATATGAAATCATTATTCAGAAGCCCTGAAACTTTTGGGTATTGTTGCAGCGCTGGTTGCATTAGCTGCAAGTATGTATCTATGCACTAGCAGCCTGTCGGACTTAAGCGTCCGTAGCGAGGATTGCAAGAAATTGA
>NZ_JAHHPR010000543.1:0-1039 GCF_024606255.1 Endozoicomonas sp. SESOKO3 | reverse complement strand
CCACAAGCACAGGTCCGGCATGGCCGAAACATTCACCGCAAGCCTCTTTAATGTCATCTACGAAACGCTTGATCTCCTGCCCATGGGTTTTAATGACTACGCCGGAGCCATCGCCATTCGGGTTGTCGCAAGGAATATCAGGAAGACGATGACGCTGACCGCCCTTCTCAGCCTGCCCAGCCTGAGCCAGGATCTGGCCCACGGTCATCTCACCGTTACTCAAAAACAAAAGACGCCAGGTCACTTGCTTCTTAAGACCGCCCTCGATCTGACTTCGCCCCTTGGGTTGACCACCGGACAGCATATAAATGATGTTGCCAAGATCGCCGGGTTCGACTTGGCCCACTTCATCCAGACACAAGGTCATGTCGTTGTGCATCTGGGCCGTGGCTTCCAGAGCGTTGCCAGTGGAGTGCCATTTACGAATAGAGGTATGGTCTGCGCCTTCCTGCGGGTCGGTGCCATCGCCCCAGACACTGGCGGCTACTTGTAGCAAGGTCGTCTTACCGCCCGAAGTTGCACCATAAAAATGGAATCCCGCCGATTCCCCCCGGCAGAGTTTGAGCAAAGGCCCAGCCAGAGCGGACATCGCCGCAAACATTAACAAGGGATTGCCCTTGCACGGATCAGCCACTCGCTTCTGCCAATCCTGAAGAGTGCCGCCTACCGACAGACAACTGGTGTCCTGCATATGGTTGGTCTGGAAAAACACCGAATCTATTTCATTACCACCAATGATCGACTTGGGCAGAACAAACACCGGCTTCTTTTGCGCATCGAACCAGCCCAGCTTATTAGCGGTCAGTGCTCGTTTTGAACAGTTAACCGCTGAGTCATCCAGATAACGACACACCCATTTTTCCTTACCGGCCACCATGGGCATTCCCTGTTCACGAATGAGCATCCCGAACTTGCCACCGGATTCACTGAGAATCTTCAGGGGAATGAAGGCCGTTTCCAGCTGCCAGTCGTAATCAAAAAACTTGATCACTGCACCCCGGCTGTTAAAAGAATCCTTGGTAATGGCGTGGACCCAGAT
>NZ_JAHHPR010000542.1:0-3021 GCF_024606255.1 Endozoicomonas sp. SESOKO3 | reverse complement strand
GTCATTCGTGATGGCGGTGTGATTGGTCGATTCTATCTCGACCTTTATGCCCGTGAACACAAGCGGGGCGGTGCCTGGATGGGTGAGTGCCGGGTGCGTCGCAAGATTGGCGACAAAGTCCAGCTGCCAGTGGCCTACCTGACTTGCAACTTCACGCCACCGGTTGGGAACCAACCTGCCCTGCTGACACACGATGAAGTGGTGACCCTGTTCCATGAGTTTGGTCACGGCCTGCATCATATGCTGACCCGGGTTGATTATTCTGCAGTATCCGGAATCAATGGCGTAGCCTGGGATGCGGTAGAACTGCCCAGTCAGTTCCTTGAGAATTGGTGCTGGGAAGAAGAAAGTCTGGCTCTTATCTCCGGCCACTTTGAAACAGGTGAACCCCTGCCAAAGGATAAGTTGGACAGGCTGCTGGCCGCTAAAAACTTCCAGTCCGCCATGATGATGGTGCGTCAGCTGGAGTTCTCGCTCTTTGATTTCAGACTGCATAAAGACTTCTTAAAGAGCGATAGCGAAGGGAAAACGGTTCAATCGGTACTGGATGAAGTTCGCAGCCAAGTGTCTGTGGTCACGCCTCCGGCCTTCAATCGTTTCCAGCATGGCTTCAGTCATATTTTTGCGGGGGGGTATGCGGCGGGCTACTACAGCTACAAATGGGCTGAGGTGCTGTCTGCGGATGCATTTTCACGATTTGAGGAAGCAGGTATATTCAACCGCCAGACCGGTGAGTCCTTTCTTGAGGAAATTCTGGAAAAAGGCGGTTCAGCCGAGCCGATGGAGCTGTTTGTGAATTTCCGGGGCCGTGAGCCAGAAGTGGATGCCTTGCTGCGCCATTCGGGTATCTCCTGATCAGACGATCATGAGTCAAAGGTTTTGAGGCCACCGGGTCTTGAAGCCTCGTTATTTTTTTATGCGCCATGGTCATCTATGCGCTGTAGGCCTCAGAGTTATGACAACGAAAAGATTTATTGCCGGAGCCGTCTGCCCTTCCTGTGGTCGGCAGGATTCGGTGAGAATGTACACTGAGAACGGTGAAAACTATCGCGAGTGCGTGGATTGCCATTATTCGGATGTGATGGAAAAAGACCCTTCTCTTGCGGGGAAGCCTCCAGTGACGAGGGTCTCCCCGGAAGGTGGTGAGTCGGATGATGATGCTAACAAGGACAAGGGTGTTCAGATCGTACGAATACTGGATCAATAACCTGGAGTTCGAAATCAGACGTTGTCATAAACCATTCCTGCTGAGGTGCTTTGCTTTAGTGAAGCACCATGGCTGTCGGGGTTTAACAAGCGACTTTCAAATACAGTCCTCTGCATTAACGTCTACTTCAATCGTCAGCGTTCAGGGTCAGGCTGCTGACGTAAACTTCAGTTCAATGCCCATCCGGCTGGACAGGCAATTCCATTTTGACCAGGTTGATACCCACTGCTCCGGATTACGCTTATTGGCGAAGTCCTTGAGCATACGATCATTGTATAGCTCCTGTGAACGCATCATATGTCTTGCCGTCTGCTCAGCAATTTTGTCCAGCTCATTGCCGAACTCTTCACCCAGAATGGCATGGATGATCAGGTTGGCCCAGGTCATGTTCATCGGGATCAGGGTACAGCCGATTCGGGACAGGTAACTGTCGTTTACTTCTTCAATCAGGCGATGAGTAAAGTAGGCTTTATCGAGCAGATCAAACAGTCCCACATTATTTTGGGACTGTAGAACCGGTGCAAGAAAGTTTTCTTCGGCAATGCTCAGAAACGGGGATATGAAAGCCTCAATATCCAGTTCCTTTGAAGCCTGGTCCAGTGCTTCAAGAAAGTCAGGTATATGGTCAATGTATTCAACTGCAAATTTCAGCAGTGTTTCACTGGCCATGTCTTCGGGAAGTTCGATCGTGTGGTGCAAATACTCCACCTGCTGACAGACAAGCGACTGAAGGTGGCCTGAGCCTTCTTCATGCTTTCGGGCGCAATCGATCAGATTGCTGATTGCCTGCACGTCCATGATTGTCTCGTCTCCGTTGCGGTTGCTATTAATTGGGGTACTGCAACGCCACCTTGAAGGTGTTAAAAAGACCATAGTGCCAATCAGAACACAAGCCTTTTTAAATACCTCTTTTTCATAATAATAAGATCTTTTATTCATTAAATTAGAATTAAAAAAAGACTGTAAATCACGATGAAAATGAAAAAGTGCAAGCGCTTGTGTAGTCAAAAAAATGACGCACTATATGTGCTTGAAGAAATGATTCTGAAGAGATCACTTTATGGCGTAATGAAGATTTTGTTTTTCAGTTGAATGGATTTTAGAGCTGTCATAAGCGACACAGAACTGAGGTGGCTCAGAAAAGTCATCAGAATGAAGCTCAAAAAAGTTTTCTTTCTATTAAATTTCTTATAACTTATTTAAACGACAAGTGACATTTTAGTTTAAGATGTTTTTTGAAAAGACTCTTTTCATTTTGTGCAATCATGTTGTTTAATGAGGTACTGGGACTATACTCATTGAGCGATTGTTGTCAGACTAAATGTCTTACGAGATGCGTCTGAAGGGTATTAGTATTTGCAGGATGTTCCTGTGTTTTGGGTTTTGCAGGTTGGGTCCGAAGTAGTATGACATTGTCAGTTACTGAGTGGTCTCTTGCGATTGGATATTGGCACTCTGAGTATCGGCAGGCAACCATGGGCAGTGCTGGTTTGTTTTCCTCTGAAGGGTAAAACAAACTAAAGGCCGATGTTTGACTGAAGGTTCTGTCGTCGAAAGCTCTGATGGTTAAAGTGCACTGAAGTTTTCAGGCAAGATGCTGTAATGGCTCCTGTGTAGTAGCGGCAATCAATTAAGTCAGTAAGCGTGGCTCTGGAACGTCCAGGCCATAACGCTTACTGCTCCAACACCTCTGAAAGCAAGACTTGGGTCTGCTGGATAATAACAAAAAGTCACCGCCTGTCTGGGCGGACAGTCAGGGGATGTAAGGGAATGATGCAGCACGCGCTAGCTCTCTTTCTTTTGATAAAAACTGC
>NZ_JAHHPR010000541.1:0-1268 GCF_024606255.1 Endozoicomonas sp. SESOKO3 | reverse complement strand
GATGTAAGGGAATGATGCAGCACGCGCTAGCTCTCTTTCTTTTGATAAAAACTGCATAGCGGTACCCTTCTTGCCGTTCAGCACAATGTCGATATGGGCTTTGACCTGATCTTTCTCAACGGTCATTTTTGATCCCTTGAGAGCAGGAAACAGCGGTGGCATACCTTCACCATTAACTTGATGACAGGCCGCACAGACTCTTTCGTAAGTATTTTTGCCACGCTCCATCAGCTCAGCCATGGTCCAGTTTTTACTGGTTAACTCACGCTCTCTGGCGGCCAGTGTTTTCTTCTCGGACAACCAGTCTTCATAGTCATCGGGTGACCTGACATCCACCACAATGGGCATAAAACCATGGTCCTTCCCACACAGTTCTGCACATTGACCACGATAAATTCCGGGACGATCGACGTTGGTCCAGGCTTCGTTAATAAAACCCGGAATAGCATCCCGTTTAACGGCAAATGAAGGTACCCACCATGAATGAATAACATCTGCTGCTGTCACCAGGAAACGGATCTTTTTACCCGCAGGTAGTACCAGTGGTTCGTCAACCTCCAGAAGATAGTTGGGGTCTTTGCTGCGAACGTTATAAATCTGTTCCGGTGTTGTTTTGAGATTACTGAAGAAGGACACTCCTTCTCCCAGATACTCGTATTGCCACTTCCATTGATACCCGGTAATTTTGATATCAATTTCAGCTTCATCCGTATCGTAAATATCAATCAGTGTTTTTGTTGCCGGAATTGCCATACCCACCAGAATTAAGAGAGGAATGGTCGTCCACAGTATTTCAACTATCGTACTTTCATGGAAGGGATGGGGCTTAGCGCCTCTTGATTTACGGTGCATGAAAATGGAGTAAAACATAACACCGAATACCAGAATGCCAATGACCACACAAATAATAAATATGGTCATATGCAAGTCGTAAACAGAACGACTGACTGCTGTAACCCCCTCGGTCATATTGACTTTCCAATCAGCTAACAGACGGCTGGGAATCAAAAAGCCTGATAAGATGGTCAAAAAAATCAGGAAAGATTTTCGACTTCCGGAAGGTAAACGAGCGGAATAGACCAGAAATTTTCTTGATCCCGGCCACGACAAAAATGACCGAATGGTTCGAAATACATCGGCATATCCGAAACCCGCCACTGGCACCGTCCAGAGTGGGCGATATTTACCGCTCATGGTTTTTGTCCCGCTCATGGCAGTTTTTATCAAAAGAAAGAGAGCTAGCGCGTGCTGCATCATTCCCTTACATC
>NZ_JAHHPR010000540.1:0-1578 GCF_024606255.1 Endozoicomonas sp. SESOKO3 | reverse complement strand
TCACCCGGTGTTTTGAGCTGACCTTGACAGGATGGCCATTCACATAGATGCAGGGCTGCGTTTCCCATAAGCCGTTCAATGACGCCAGCAAGCCGGTTTTGGCCAGGTTGGCTTCATCCAGAACCAGTATTATGTATTCTCCGTTTTTGTCGGATTGAGTGTTGGCCCATGTCATCAGCGCCTGATTTTGCAGTTCCATAGAGCGGTCGCCATCGGCGTGCTCTTGCCACTGCCAGCGTTTCATCAGGGTTTGTTCGCTGTCCGATGGTCCAAGGGACATCACCGAAACCTGTCCTGAAGCCCTTGCCATCCTGGCAGAAAAGTAACTTTTGCCGGTGCCTGTTTCCCCCTGCAGGAATAGCACGGGAGAGTCTGCAAGCCGGTCATGGAGTCGGGATAAACGACGACTTTCACGATCCTTCTGATTCAGCGAACCGTGATAAAGATCCTGAGCCAGTGCTGACAGGAGCTGGTCAGCGGAACTCCGCCATACCAGTGATTCAGACAGTCGATTTTCTATACGTTCAATACGTTCTGCATCAGAATTCTCCGTTACATATTCTCCCCGGGCAATGTTAAAACAATCGGTGGCCAGAGATTGAATAGCGTCGGATCGGGTCTGCCCCGGGTGCAAAGATAACTGCCAGCCGGAAGCCAGTGCATCTTGCAAACGTTTAATCTGTATTTCTGGCCTGATAGTTAACGATTGATATGGCTTCGCTGCTGCCGGATCGACTTCCAGCTGAAAGGCTATAGCATCTCGTTGTTGTTCAGGCGCATGGGCAACGATCATGGTACAGAGTTGGTCGAGAGTTTCTTTTTCATTCCACCATGGTGGAAATGGATTTTCATAAGACAGTTGTAGTTCAGTTTCCTTAAAGACGGAAGGGTCAAATACTCTGGCCAGTGGCCACAGGTTCTGCTTCACAAACTCTCTATCGAGCCGTGGAGCACTGTTGATGATGGCAGTTAAACGATCCGGGTCCACCGAGGCAGTTTGACCCTCATCCGGCGTCTTATGAGCATCCGGCTTCTTATGGGCATCCGGCAGTAACCACCAACAGGCCACTTTCATAAAATCCCGTACGGACGGATTCTGCCGGGTGCCATGGGTGATCACGCTATTGATGGCCTTGCGCCAGTGGCAGGGCAGGAGCTGAGAGGACTGGTCAACCCGCTGTTCTCGCCGGGCAGCCATTATCAGGTTATTCAGCAACCCTTCGGTCAGTTCAGGCAGAGGGTTGCAGAGATTGCCAGGTACAGTTTCAAACGCTTCGTAAAGTTCGTAAAGTGTCTGTTCTGGCAGCCCGGCCCGTGGGATATCGTGTCTGGCCCCATTGCTATCCCAGATATCCACCTCAGGACATGGGTTGCCCGTGGCGATCATCGAACTGAACACTGAAGATGGGCTTTTCGCTGACTCAGGCCAGAGCAGGGTGACATGAGCTTTTGGGTAGGTCTGTAATTGACCATTGACCAACAGAGGTTGCCCAACAGCCAGAGGTTCCAGAAGTTGTTGAAGTGTTGGATTACTCTCCAGTCCCCGCAATACAACCGGCTTGCCAGAGGTTAATGCCT
>NZ_JAHHPR010000539.1:0-1920 GCF_024606255.1 Endozoicomonas sp. SESOKO3 | reverse complement strand
CGGAAAGGTCTGCAGAAATGCTCATGCCCTGTCAGATCACAAAAGCAGAGACCACTGCGTGCAAAAAAACTGTGACTTGATCGTGGTTGGGGAGGATGGTCGGCAGCAACCATGCGGTAAGGTCTGCAAGAGTGGACATGCCTTGTCGGATCATAAAAGAGCAGAGCACACCAGGCAGCAAGCCTGCGGTGCAACAACAGTCGGGAAGAATGGTCAGCAGCGGCCGTGCAGGAAGGTCTGCAAGAATGCTCGCGCCTTGAGTGATCACATGAGAAAAAACCACAGCGGGCCACAAACCTGTGAGGTCACTGTAGTCGGGGAGAATGGACAGCAACGGCCATGCAAGCAGGCCTGCAAGAATCTTCAGGCCTTTTTGAATCACAAAAGAAGGCATCGAAAACGCAAGCTTGATGATATGGACCGGAACAATGACTTAAGTCCTCAGGAAGTAAAGTGAAATAAGCAACGATCTGATCCAGTACATGGCTTCATTAGATTTTTAACAGAAGAACTTCAAGGTAAAAACACGCTTATTTTCTTGATCTATCCTTCCTCTCTGTCAACCGGAATGCAGGGATAGAATTATTAAACACTCACTCTTTGAGGTACTACTGTTGCTAATGTCGTTGTCTGTCGTCTGTCAGAGCGAAGCGTTGACAAGACATTATATACTCGAGCTTGAGCAGGGTGCAGTTTATTCAAAACAGAACTACTCTATAAAACCTGTCTGGCCAACATTACCGGACAATCCGTCAGCCATTACCTACAATAAAGACCACGCAGAATTAACTTTACCAACTGATGACAAACGACAGAGGTCTGGGATTTACGAACTAAAAACGGCCATCGTTGGGTCGATTTCATGGCAATGGCTTTATGCCACTGGCGTTGTGGTTGCATACGAAATGATCCTGACCACCAAGGATGCCCCTGCAAGCTCATGGCTTCCTGTAGAAGTAGTTTTCGCTGTCGCCTCGCTTTTAAAAATCTATTGGAACCCAAATTCATCGCTGTCTAACCCGATTCAACAACAGGAGGCAACCTCTCTGCCGATACAAGGGGATCACCCGTTTGCGACTGTTACTATGATGCATGGCTCTGATGATAACCCGGCACAATACCCACTATCAGAATCATCCTGCCAGAAAGTCCCGGAAACCACCATCCACTCTTCAGGCTCATTCAAAAGTCTCGTGTATTCTGACTCTGGCGACAGTAACGGAGACCCTGAACAACACTCACACACTTTGGGTTTAAATTGTTTCGTCCATCCCTGTCATGGCGTTTGTCGATTTCGGGCATCAATAGCAGTATCCACACAACAATCATGCCTTCGCTCGGCGAATGAACACTGTCTTAGTTGCATATACCATTTTGATCCCCAAATCGCTTCGTACTTCATGAGCGGAGCGCCCATCTGTACCACTGATTCTAACGGGCTACTAAATCATGATGTGCAAATGCCCGGGAATGTGTCCGTCAACGCTGACGACCGGGTCATAATAGACGGGTTACTCAGTCTGGGTGGTCATAGCCTTCCAGAAAACGGGATTACCTGTACGCTTGCTCATTCAACACGCCCGATGGGGATTTCATTTTTGGGTTGTCTTCCTTCTGGAGGGGATACCCATTGGCAACAAACTCCGTCAGATTACAAAAAAAAATACGACACTGAACAAAGAGTATGCGTCCTGCCGGTGATCGGGGAGGATGGGCAGCTGCGGCCATGTGGAAAGGTCTACAAGAATGCTCGTAGCCTGTCGGATCACAGAATCAAATTCCACAGCGGACAACGAACCTGTGACACACCAGTAATTGGGGAGAACGGTCAACAGCAGCCATGCGGGATTACCTGCAAGAATGCTAAAGTCCTTTCGTATCACAAAAACAGATACCACAGCGGGCCAAAAACCTGTGACT
>NZ_JAHHPR010000538.1:0-7599 GCF_024606255.1 Endozoicomonas sp. SESOKO3 | reverse complement strand
ACCACCGACACGCGGATTTTCAATCCGCTGCTCTACCAACTGAGCTACCCAGGCCTTTCACGTAACCATGTGCGAGGCGTATTAAACGGATTTCACCCCTCTGAGTCAAGTCGGCTATGCTGATTTTCCGTTTTTTGAACGAAAAAAGTGGTGTGGATCAACTGTTTAGAGTCACAATGCAGCTGGCAGAGTTTATTTTGTTATTGAAAGACGACATAGTCCGCCAATTCTTCCAGGGACTCCAGTTCAGCTATTTCTTCAATCGGTGCCTGCCCCTTTTCTTCCTTGTAAGTCTGATAGGCTCTGGTATCTATAACAATGTCGCCATTTTCTTCCTGAAAGAGGACAGAGTGGTCGCTGATGGCAGAGAGAATGAGCTTCTTTTTGTTGTTAGAGATAGAAATGTCTTTGATGTTCATAGGTCAGGCTCCTAATCAGTTTACTTCTGTTCAGGTACAAAACCTTCGGCGGCATCATAGTCTTCACCGGCGAAAAACTTATCCATCTGTTCGGTCAGGTATTTGCGGGTTTCAGGATCCAGCAGACTGAGGTGTTTCTCGTTAATCAGACGAGTTTGGTGGGCTTGCCATTCACTCCATGCAGACTGGGAAACGTTCTCGTAAACCCACTGGCCTTTGGGGCCTGGCAGAGGTGGCACAGCAAGGCCTTCGGCTTCTTTCTTGAGTTTTACACAGTGTACGGTACGGGCCATGGGTATCCTCTTTCTCACAATCAGTAATAGGGTGGCATCTTAACAAACTATTCGTCAGGACGAGCAGCTGACTTCCAGCTTTTTACTCCACTCAGGGGGCTTTTGAGCATAATGTCCCAGATCAGGATGCTCATCATAGGGTGACTGCAACACTTTCATCAATTGGTCGATTTCACTGTAGTCCCCCTTTTCCGCCTTCTCGATAGCCGTTTGGGCGAGATAATTTCGCAGAATGTATTTGGGGTTGATTTGTTTCATTCGTTCGTGGCGCTGCTGCTCTGGCTCCGGGTTTCGACGAATCCTTTCATCATAGCGTTGCAGCCACTTTTTGAGGAACTCAGGTTCACTGCACAAAGCAATGAATGCTGATACGCCCTGACCTGCACGGTAATCCGACAAGGTACGGAAAAACAGGGTGTAGTCCAGTCGTTGATCATGAAGTTGCTGCAGAAGATCCTTGATCAGATCTGAGTCTTCAGGTTCTTCTTCCTGCAGCCCCAGTTTCTCACTCATCAATGAAAGATATTTGGTTGAGTAAAGCGCGGGATAGCTGTCCAGTATTTTTTGAAGAGTAGATATATCTTCGAGCAGAGGCAAAAACGCCTGTGCCAGTCGGCCACAGTTCCAATAACCGATATCGGGTTGCTGGCTGAAAGCATAGCGGCCGGAATGATCAGAGTGGTTACAGATGAAGTGCCAGTTGAAATCATCCTGAAAGCCGTAGGGCCCGTAATCAAAGGTTTCGCCGAGAATGCTCATGTTGTCGGTATTCATTACCCCATGGGCAAAACCGTTAGCCTGCCAAAGGGCAATCATATGAGCGGTTTTCTCTACCACAGCTTTGAAAAATAAACTGTATTTGTCGTTTTTATCGGGCTGCCCGGAAAAATCAATTCGCTCGGAAAAATAGTTCTGAATGGTAAATTCGACCAGAGTTTCAAGAGCTTCGTGTTGTTTGGTGTAGTAAAAATACTCAAAGTGACCGAAACGGATATGAGTTTTTGCCATTCGCAGCAAGGTAGATCCGCGTTCCTCCGTTTCACGGTAAACCGGAGTGTCGCTGGTCACCACACAAAGGGCACGAGTGGTCGGGATACCCAGATGGAACAAGGCCTCAGAGGCAAGGTACTCACGGATGCAGGAACGTAAAACGGCCCGACCATCACCGAATCGGGAATAGGGTGTCATGCCTGCCCCTTTCAAATGGAGATCCCATATTTCACCTTTTTTGTTGATCACTTCCCCCAGAAGCAAACCTCGCCCATCGCCCAGCTGAGGGTTATAGCTGCCAAACTGATGTCCGGAGTAGATCATTGCCAAAGGGTCGGAATCTTCGGGAAATATTGAGCCTCCACCCATCTGGGTCAACTGCTCTTTACAAGTGTCGCTCAGCTCAAGATCTAGCAGATCAGCGGCTTTCTGACTCACGGCGACCAGCTTGGGATTATCCAGAGGAGTGCCCTGAAGACGGGTATAGAACACGTCTGGCAGCTGGCCAAAGCGGTTATTAAAGTTGAGCTGATCCAGGCTTGTTCTCATTTAGATATTTTCCATACAGAGGACGGAAATGCCACCACTCCCTGTTGCGGCATTGCTGTGGTCAAAGAATACCTGAGTATTTTACTAGGAAATTGACTTATATGGGAGAGTTCTTCAGGAAACGACAGACGACGTAATAGCGCTTTTAAGGTTGACCCATTTGTTGCATGAGCTGATCTTTTTCTTCCCAGAGATCATTAACCCATGCCTGAAAGTCATTACGAAATTCAGCATCCTGCTGGTAGCTGCGACCTATGAATGATTTCGGGATGGTTCGTTTGTCAACATGGATACTGACGTTTTTAATTCGACCACACAGGAAGTCCCAGAAACCCAGCTGGCCTTTTTGATGGTAAACAATGGTGATGTTTAAAAGGGTTCTCACCTGCTCACCCAAAGCTCCAATTACGTAACTGATACCGCCAGCACGGGGTTTCAGCAAATGTTTGAAGGGGGATGACTGCTTTTTGTGCTTCGCCTCGGTAAAACGGGTGCCTTCGAGGTAATTGACGATGGATACCGGCATGGTTTTGAATTTTTCGCAGGCATTAAGGGTGTTTTCCAGATCTTTGCCACGTTTTTCCGGGTGTTTTTCAAGATAGGCTTTGCTGTAACGCTTCATAAATGGGAAGTCGAGAGCCCACCAGCAAAGACCTATAACCGGAACGAAGATCAGTTCCTGTTTGAGAAAGAACTTCATCAAGGGGATTTTTCTGTTGAGCAGCTGTTGCATCAGCAAAATATCGGCCCAGCTTTGATGGTTGGAGGTGATCAGATAATAGCCATTGGGATTCAGGTCATTCAGACCGCTGATATTCAGATGAGTTCCTGTCAGTGCTCTCATCCAGAGGGAGTTGATGCTGATCCATAGCTCAGCCATAAAGTGAGCCATTCGTCCCATCAGGCGACGAAAGCCTTTTAAGGGGACGATGAGTTTTAAAAGAGAAAAACAGAGCAGCGGCACGCTGAGCAACAGGGTGTTGATGATCAAAAGGGAGGCAGATAAACACCCTGTAACGTATTCTTTAAATCGACGGATCATGTTGGACTTGGCGTTCTTTATTGGGGGTTGCGTAGTTTAACTCGAAACTTTTTTCATCTCTAACCCGGAACTTTCACCCCGCTGATCGCCTCTACAGAGTCCTCATGATTTTCGTTAACAGTTTACTGACTGGAGCTGCCAAGCCCAGCTCGGACGGTTGATCAGGCTGAAACCAGTGCCATCGATCTCCATCCGCTACCGAAGAGGCTTTGGCAGCAAAGGATTTGACCGGAGTGATATCCAGGTGATAATGGCTGAATGTGTGTCGAAATGAAGACCATTCTTCAAAATCTTCCAGACTTAATCCGGTTTTGTTTTGAGCGGCACCAGACAGCTCCTCATCGATCTGGATTTCCGGAAAACCCCAGAGTCCTCCCCAAATACCTGTAGGTGGTCTTTTTTCCAATAGAACCTCTCCAAACTCGTTGATCACCATTAACATGATTATCGATCGTTCCGGCTTGTCTTTTTTAGGTTTGGGTTCGGGGTAGCGGGTTTCTTCTCCGGCTTTGTGGGCCACACAGTTTTGCTCTAATGGGCAAATCAGACAGGAAGGTTTGGTCCGGGTGCAAATCATTGCCCCCAGATCCATCATCGCCTGAGTGTAATCTGCATTGCGATGATGTGGGGTAAACCCTTCGGCAATACTCCAGAGTTGTTGTGCTACTGCAGACTGTCCGGGCCAACCAGAAATGGCCTGATAACGGGCCAGTACTCTCTTAACATTACCGTCCAGAATCGGAGCACGAATACCCATACTGATGGACGCTATCGCTCCGGCAGTCGATAAACCGATTCCGGGTAACTGAGTTAATTCTTTAACAGAGCGGGGAAACTCACCGGCAAAAGTATCCATGACCATTTTTGCCGCCTTGTGCAGGTTTCTGGCTCTGCTGTAATATCCGAGCCCGCTC
The DNA here is from genome assembly GCF_024606255.1 of Endozoicomonas sp. SESOKO3. NCBI lineage: Bacteria > Pseudomonadati > Pseudomonadota > Gammaproteobacteria > Oceanospirillales > Endozoicomonadaceae > Endozoicomonas > Endozoicomonas sp. SESOKO3. The sequence continues at coordinate 3,392 of NZ_JAHHPR010000538.1, read as the reverse complement.
CACAGATGAAGCACATCATCGATTTCCGCTGAAGCCAGGTCTGCAACCCCGGGAAAGCGTGACATAAAATTTTCAAAGTACGGGATGACAGTAGTTACCTGGGTCTGCTGCAGCATGACTTCGCTGATCCAGACCCGGTAAGGGTTGATGTTTTTCTGCCATGGCAGGTTCTTGCGGCCATGACCATCAAACCATTGGAGCACTTGTTGGCTGAAGGCGTCACTATTGCTATCTGGCGACATATTGGGTGTCTGGGTTTAAGAGTTTAGTGGTGCATTCTACTATGAAAAGTACGATGGAATGGCCTCCTAATCTCATTTCATAGCGTTTTTGTATCTGCTTGCACTGAAAAGTGGAAACATGAACTTCTTTACTTTATTCCAATCTTTTTTCTGCCCAGACCCGTTTTTGCCGACAGTTCAGAGTCTCCTTAAAGTATAAATTTTGTTGATTGACATTATTTAAAAGTTTGAATTTTCTTATTCTGAAAATACGTTATTTTGTTCATATATCTTTCTAAGAACTGCTCAAACAGCCGTGGGCTAAGAAAAGCCATGAGCGAATGACTGATACGCTCGGTAATAAGCACGATGAATAAGACTGAAAATCCAGCTCGCACAACTGGCCTGGTATCAAGACTAAGCCGTGTTCCCACTCCTCTGGGAGGTCTGGCTTTAGGCATTGCCAGCCTCGGCGCTGCCTGGTCTCTGGTCATGCCAGATCAGTCTCAGGGACTGAAGTTAAGCGCTGCTCTGATTGCCGCCATTCTGGTCTTCAAGGTGATGCTGAAGTTTATTCTGCACCCGCACCTGATTCGTGAAGATCTTTCACACCCTGTCGTCAGCAGTGTTATGCCAACTTTTGCCATGGCGACTATGGTAATTGCCTCTGCTCTCATGCCCGTTTCCGAATTTGCGGCACGCGCGCTCTGGGTAGCGGCCGTGCTAACTCATCTGGTATTACTGGCAGGTTTTGTGACCAAGCGGGTTAGGGACTTTGATATTGAGCATATGGTGCCCAGCTGGTTTGTACCTCCTGTTGGTATAATCGTGGCTGCGGTCACGAGTCAGGGTATGGGCTTTGAGCCTCTGGTCAAGATGCTGTTTATCTTTGGCCTGCTCTGCTATTTCATAAAGCTGCCCATCATGTTCTACCGCCTGATCTTCAAGAGCACTATTCCTGATGCGGCGCTGCCTACTTTTGCCATTATGGGTGCACCAGCCAGTTTGTCTCTGGCGGGTTATCTGACCATCACCGATAATCCCAGTCTGATCATGATCAGTATTCTGGCGCCACTGGCTATTTTTATGACGGCCATGGTGTATATGGCTTTCATTAAACTGCTGAGGCTGCCATTTTCACCTGGCTATGCCGCTTTCACCTTCCCAATGGTGATTGGTGCCACAGCATTGCTTAAGCTGGAAAGCAAAGTAAATGGTGTCTTTGCTGATCTCTTTTATCAGCTGGGGCTTATTGAACTCGTGGTGGCTACAGTCATTGTCACTTATGTTGCTATTCGCTATATCCTCTTTTATCTGAAGCCCCGCCCACAATTGGCATAACCTGAACAGAAAATAACTGGCTTGATCCATGTGTCCTGCCAGTCTTTTTTGAGTCCAACAGACTTCTATTACGGCTCTGCTGAACCATCCCATCTCGCTCAGAAGGCTCATGCAGTAGGTTAGCGCTGGGCAATATAAACCAGGATTCTTGAATTTTTTTGGAAATTAATAGTCCAAAGCACATGAAGCTTAAAAAAATTAAATACAGTCAATGGAGTGACTAATGAATATAAACTCTTCCAGAACAGATGCATACGGGCTTCATGAAAGCAGCCTTGTTAAAGAAAACGTTGGTGATGAGTTTGATTCAGGGCCGAGCGAAGTCAAGAGCTTTTCAAGAAAGCGCAGGGTTCAAGATAAATCCTCTGCGCTGGTGAAGCAGATACGACGACTTGGTTGTGTTCTGCCAGGTTGCATTCATCAAATGCCCAATCAGACTATTCCCGAGCGAACCGTTTCCCATTGGATTGCTACTGATGTTTGTGAGGTTGCAGATGTAGCCAGTAGCAAGGTGAACGTGACGTTTACCGCAGAGGAAGCGGCTGAACGTTTTCGAAATACCATTGAAAATCTTATACATACGTTGAAATATGACGAAATCGCAATGGAATATCTTGAAGATGATCAAAGAGAGGCAATAACCGGGATTTTTATTGATTTTATTTTATGTCAGGAAGGTCTGGTTCATGACCGGTGCTTTACGTTTGAAAGCAGTACCGATAAATATGTGGCTGGCAAGACCATCGGCCTTATGAGGATTGAAGAGATAGAGTCTTACCTGAATGCTATTTTTACCGAACAGGCAGCAGAGGCATCGAAATTTAATAAGCTTAGATTACGTTATAGCCTGGGTGACATGCTGATTGATTATCTTAACAAAAAAGAGAATGTACCGGATGATGTTACTCCAAAGGTTAAGGCTTCAGTTGACTTTCGCGTCTATGAAATTACGTACGAGAAATTGCTGAAGGAGATTTATCCATTTTTTCAAACCCTTCTTGCTGGAAGAGGCTTTTTTTCTGAGTTGGGCGTTGTCTTTAATTTTGCCGTCAAATTCAGGCAGCAACTGATTGATAGTGCTTGTGTACCGCTAACATCCAGCAATATGTTAACTGTTGGTCTGCGCACCAACGAAAGTAATATGAGAGAGTATTTTAATCAACATGTTATGGATGTTATTTTTTCCGGGCGCTGTGATGGTATTGTTAACGCCATGTTTGATGACACTTCTTTTGGAACTGACAATGAAGCGAAACCGGCAAACAGACCAAACCTTAAATTCGGTGAAGAGCTTGAATATGACGTTAAAGATTCCCGAGCCCGGCTTGATGATATTTTTACATATCGACTCAAAGACAAAGGGATGTGTTATCGTCGTATCGCTGACGAACGTGGTACACGATATGGCTTTGATGATAGCTTCACCGTACTCCCTTTTTATGACTCCCAGAGTTGGTTTGAAATAAACTGCACGCCTTATCATTCTGGTGACCAGCTTGCGGAATTATCTTTTGAGAAGGTGATTGAAGTCACTGATTCAATGCGCAAGGACGGATTGATTGATTATAGTTCCGGGCATAAACACGTCGATGCCTTGAGTGCTATTCAGGGTGATACCGGTGTGCTTCTGGCGATGGAGTCAGAGATCCAGCGAAACCCTTTTTTACTGAGAGCATTTGGAAATAATGATCGTATTCTGGAGAACGATGAAGCCAGATGGTATAAAACATTTGCTGATTACAATCCTGACACAAAACCATTTGCCGTAAAACGGTTAAATACGATCATTGACCGATACAATAAAAAAATACAAGAAAATCATACTGAAAA
>NZ_JAHHPR010000537.1:0-6457 GCF_024606255.1 Endozoicomonas sp. SESOKO3 | reverse complement strand
GAAAAAGATATTGTTTATATCCGTGACCCTCATGGCGAGTCTGATGCGGTTACAAATATCTATACCATTAATCGACACATTCAGCCTCTTTCCTCAAAAGATAGCGAAATATTTGAAGTCATACTCAACTATCCCGGCCTTCCTGAAAGCGGATTATCTTACGGACTGACGAAGCCTCGATTGAACAACTTCCTTAATCAAACTGTGCCGGATATGATGGACAGCGTAGCCAATGGGATAATCCCTTCCAATATTCTGGGATTCATGCCTATTTCTGAGAGAAGTGCTGCCAGTACCGGCATCATTGAAATGACCCTGGAACAGTTCATTAATACGTTTAATTTCATGCAGATTAGCCAGTGCGAACCGTACCAATGCCCAAATAAACAATAACCAAGCGGGCCAGTTGGATATGAACTATTCTTTGGACCTGCTGTTATCTAATGGTTAATTAGCCTTGCCGAAAATCTTGATCAGACCAGAAAGCATTACACAATAGCAAGCTGATTTTTACAGGGGTCAATTTGATAGATCGATTACGCACTTTATTAATGGCCTGTCTGCTCTTTTTTTCTCTCCAGGTTTTTAGTGGGGAACTTTCACCCGGCTACTCGTCAGCATATCGCTACTTTCCAGAGCTGGCGGACGCCCTTGATGAAGACTCTGATGGCCTACTCTCCTACGATGAGCTGATTAAGGGCTACCATGCTCCATATCTGAACAAAGAGCTTTACCAAACCATCAGGCTTTACCTTGTTAATTTCGAGTCATGGCAAAATCCTGTCACCGCCTCATTAAGCAGGAATAGCATTGAGCTGGCCGAACTTTCGGGGCGAGTTGCAAAGTATCACCACGAGCAAGACAACACCTTTTGGGATGCCTGGTTGGCACAACATTCGGAGCAACTGTATGTCTACCCCTATAGACGACTTTTCCCTCACGGTCTGACCAGCATCACTCCGGATAACCTCCTGCAGAAGCGTTTTCCAGATTGCACTCTGATCGCTTCGCTGGCCTCAATAGCCAGTTCTGAAACCGGAAAAAGGTTGATATTCAATTACTTCTATACCATTGATGAGCAGACATTTGGTATTCTTTTTCAAGGCATTACTACGGGCATCCTGATTCAATTCAGAGAGATTGAGCACCACCCATACTTTGCTAAAACACGGGATGGTGGTCTCTGGCTGGCTATGCTGGAAGCCGCATACGCTCAACAGTCGAAACGCTTCATTAATAGAAGACGACATGATTACAAGGCACAATACAAATATCATCTATATTCGGAACTGAAGGGAGTCTATGAAACAGATGCTTTCCCTATTCTAATGGGGTCGCATAACAACCTCATCAACCCGCAATCACTGACTCAAGAGCGACTGAGGGAACGACTCAACTCTTTTATTGATAATGAAAAAGTAGCAACTGTTTCTATCAACCCATCCTATTCAGCCCGCTTGGGGCTAAGGCCATTTTCAGGAATCAAAACCAAGCACGCCTATAGCCTGATTGGTTATGACAAAGAAAAAGATATTGTTTATATTCGCGACCCTCAAGGTAAGTCTGCTGCGGTTGAAAATATCATTACCATTATTAGACATAAACAGCATCTTTCCATAAGAGATAACGCAATATTTGAAGTCATGACGAACAAACGCGGCCGATCTGGCTACGGAGTCAGTTATACCATGACGGAGCCTCAAATAAATTACCTGCTTAATCAAGCTAATCTGGGGGTGATTGACATGGACAAGAAAATAACCTCTATTGGAAAACCCAAGTCTACTTCTGAAAGAAGCCCTGCCAATACCGGCATCATCGAAATGAGCGTAGAGCAGTTCATTAGCACGTTTAATCTCATGCAAATGAGTCAGGACGGGCCATACCAATGCCTGAATAACAACAATTGACTCCCACACCAACACAACCCTTTTGACTCGCCCGTCATTACCTGACCAGAATTTCAAAGTCCTTTGAATCAACTAAAGCGTGAGAGTCTCCGCAGGGCGTTGCAAATGACGCTTTACAGACCTTGTCCTTCCCAAAATACTTGCCGTAGGTTTCGTAACCGTTATTCTTAAAACGACAAAAATATTGCGGCACTTTGATTATTTTTTTGCCAGAGTTTGAATAGCTGTAACCGGCAATAATAGCCTTTTCTGGCAGATCACCCTCAAAAGCCTGCCAGCGAATATAACCACCAATCACAGGTCTCAGGTAAGAACCAATAGTGCCATCCTGATTAGTAGCGACGTAGCCACTTTTTCCACTGGTACCTATGTATCTACAATACTTATCAGGTCCCTCCCCTGCCAATGATCCCAAGATAAACGCTTCGTAAGGCTCTATGGGGGAGCAAAAGTATGTGTAAGCCTCAAGATTGGCCACTCCTTTGAGACCCTCTTCTGATGTCACTGTTTGCCATATAACGGGAGACCGCGTGGCTGGACGGGCTTTCTGTCGCACAGGGATAAAATGGGACATACTGCCTGCTGGATTAGCCTCAGCTGTCAGGCCTGAGCATCCATAACCGCTTCTATGACCCCCATCGCTGTACCATTGGGTTCCGGGGCTGGAATCACTTTTACACAAAGTTTCATGACGCAGACTTCCAGACAACAGCACTGTCGATGCAAAGGGTGCCGGATGCTTGATCCTTTTCCGAAATCGGTAGGTGACGCTGTCGTAAGTAACATTGATCTGATAATATTTTTTGTCAGTGACCAGAATGTCTCTGGGCAGTAGATTTTCATCCCCCAAAGAGTCCGGGAAAAGACCTGTTTCACGACTCGATAAAAGACATCCGCTGACATTATCGGGTGTATTGGCCAGCATACCAACCAGGGTGCTGGCCCTACCATTCTGCATAAACTTGACTCGACAGAATCCGGTCAGTTGGTCATCATTACAGCGGGACTCTTTGGCTAAAGGCTCTGGCAGTGGGGAAATACAATATTGTCTTGATGACCCGTAGGGATAAGCCGGATTATAGCCAGTGTTTAATGGAAATAGAGCTGGCTCTGGCTGGAGACCGCCTTCATTAGTGCCATGATTAGGGCGCAATGAGGGGTCATCAAGAAAAGTTGCCCTTGCCCAAAGATACGTCAGCTTTCTCTTAGCGTCAGCGTAGTTATCCTCACTGACATCAAAAGGAATCAGGTTGTACTGATCGTGCATCGCTTTCTGAGACGGCTCAGGAACCTCTGTGGCCTGCAATAGCGGACTGGTGCTGTTGATAACACCACCTTGACTTGATGAGGAATCCACAGAATTTCTTTTCTCAGCTTTTGACTCGCCCGACGGAGACATCGTTCCCAAAACGAGCGGAAGAAGCGTTTTATTTTTTGATTGCTTTGAATGTGAGTCCGTGGGCCCTCCGTGCCGTTGCTCACTGGCAAAAGCAATTCCGTAGTGAGTCAAAGCGATGGATAAGATCAGCGCGCTCAGAGCCCCTAAAACTTGTCTCATGCCCAAGCTCCTCGACCATAGTTACGGCAAAATCAGGTTAAAAACCTGTTCGTAACACTCGATAAGGGGGTAAATATAGTGTTGATTTCAATGATAAATAGAATATAAATGACTTATAAAAACTTATTCTTATGAAATCTGGCTCAGAGTATGCGGGTTCAAGAATTTAGCTGTGTGGTATGGAGATAGCAAAACAGGAGCCACTGACTCCTGTTTTTTTAGAAAGCCTCGCGTTTAAGATCAGCTTTGCTGTTCTCTTGCACGCTCAACTTCTTTCATGCTCAGTTTTATACGACCACGAGAGTCTATATCCAGCACAACAACGTCAACTGTCTGACCAACTTTCAGGTAGTCAGTCACATTCTCAACACGCTCATTGGCGATTTGAGAGATATGCACAAGGCCGTCTTTACCAGGCAGTACGCTGACAAATGCACCAAAGTCCAGAATACGGGTAACTTCACCGGTATAGATTTTACCAATCTCGGCTTCAGCAGTAATGCCGTAAACCATGTCGTAGGCAGCTTTGGCTTTTTCACTGTTCTCGGCAAAGATCTGAACCATACCACTGTCGTCGATATCAACAGACGCACCGGTTTTATCGCAGATACTGCGGATAGTAGAACCGCCCTTACCGATCACATCACGAATCTTGTCCGGATCAATTTTCAGAGACATGGTCATAGGCGCATTGGGGTTCAATTCTGAACGGGCAGTACTGATGACCTTGTTCATCTCACCGAGGATGTGCAGGCGAGCCTGCATAGCCTGTTCCAGGGCTATCTCCATGATCTCTTCTGTAATACCAGCAATCTTGATATCCATCTGCAGGGCTGTGATGCCTTCAGAGGTACCAGCTACTTTAAAGTCCATGTCACCCAGGTGGTCTTCATCACCCAGTATGTCGGTCAGAACAGCGAACTGATCACCTTCTTTAACCAGACCCATGGCGATACCGGCAACTGGCGCTTTCAGAGGAACACCTGCATCCATCAGAGCCAGGGAAGAACCACAGACAGAAGCCATAGAGCTGGAGCCGTTGGATTCAGTGATCTCGGAAACAACTCGGATGGTGTATGGGAACTCATCCTGACTCGGCAGAACCGCCTGAACACCACGACGAGCCAGACGACCGTGACCAATTTCACGACGTCCAGGCGCCCCCATGCGACCACACTCGCCCACAGAGTAGGATGGAAAGTTGTAGTGCAGCATGAATGGGTCTTTGACTTCCCCTTCCAGATTATCAACGATCTGAGCGTCACGGGACGTACCCAGTGTCGCGGTAACAATAGCCTGAGTTTCGCCACGAGTGAACAGGGAAGAACCGTGAGTCTTCTGCAGAACACCGATCTCAACACCAATGTTACGAACCGTCTTGGTGTCACGACCATCTATACGAGGCATGCCGTTGATAATGTTGCCACGTACAACATTTTTCTCCAGCTTGCCGAAAGCCTTTTCAACATCAGAAGCGTCGAACGCACTGTCTTCAGCGATCGCTTCCATCACTTCCTGACGCAGTGTTTTAACGGCGGCAGTACGATCTTGTTTGATGGTGATCTGGTAAGCTTCACGCATCTTACCTTCGAAAGCCGCTACTTTTTCTTTCAACTGGATGTTCTCAGCTGGCGCTTCCCACTCCCAGCGAGCCTTGCCAGCCTCTGCAGCCAGCTCCTTAACGGCCTGGATGACGGTCTGGTATTCCTGGTGGGCAAACAGAACCGCTCCCAGCATCTCGTCTTCTGTCAGTTCCTGAGCTTCAGATTCAACCATCAGAACAGCGTCGTTAGTACCCGCTACCACCATGTCCAACTCGGAAGTCTTTAGTTCTTCATAGCTTGGGTTTAGCAGATAACCTTTCTCTTCGTTGAAACCAACACGGGCAGCACCGATCGGACCATCGAAAGGAATACCGGAAACAGCCAGGGCTGCAGAGGTCGCTACCATGGCCAGAATGTCCGGATCATTCTTCTTATCAGTGGACATGACTGTACAGACAACCTGTACTTCGTTCATGAAACCTTTAGGGAACAGAGGACGAATAGGACGGTCGATCAAACGAGAAGTCAGAGTTTCTTTCTCACTTGGACGGGATTCGCGCTTCAGGAAGCCACCCGGAATTTTACCGGCAGCGTATGTTTTTTCTTGATAGTGAACGGAGAGCGGGAAGAAATCCTGACCTTCATTCGCCTGTCGGGCTCCGACAACAGTTGCCAGAATAGCAATATCGCCCATCTTGGCCAGGACAGCACCCGAAGCCTGACGAGCAACACGACCGGTTTCCAGAGTGATGGTCTGGTCACCGAACTGAAATGTTTTAATTACCGGATTCACAACGTTTTCCTATTAAGTGTGAACAAACGAATACAGTACCCGGTCATAGTGGTGTGACAGATGCAATTCAAAACCCTCTGGATAACCTAAAGACCCTGCCTACCCAGACAGACTTGGAATTGCACCCTCTACTGACAACCAGGGTGCTGACAAATAAGTACCTAACAAGATACTTAAGAGAGCGGAGATCCCGCTCTTTAAAACCTTAAAAACAATGTCGTCTTTATGGTTCTTTTAACCACAAGAAAAGCTAAAACTTTATTATACACTGTATTGCAGTAAAGATTTCACAGCCTGACTGCAATACCTTGCTGCTCTTCTGCAACAGGCTGATTTTTCTTATGACCGACAAAGCAAAACACCGCCTGCCTCACAATGGAAGCCGGCGGTGCTTTGACTACACAGAAACACATTAACTGGCTTCGAAGCTGCAATTCGTTCGAAGCTGTTTAATCCACTTCTGTCTAACCCTGAGTTGAACACAAAATTTCAACTCAAAGCATGCTACTACGTCTGGGAGGCTGACCGAGAATATTGCCCGCCTGGGCTAGCCCGTAGCGAGGACGGAAAAATTGGGGATGAAAATTCGGTTTTGTAAGGAGAATAGCGAGCTATTTGACGAACAAAAGCGGATTTTCAGACCAATTTGCTG
>NZ_JAHHPR010000536.1:0-1044 GCF_024606255.1 Endozoicomonas sp. SESOKO3 | reverse complement strand
TCTAACAACCGGTAAACGACACGATTACCCAGCTTGATATAGCAGGGACCCAACCCACGCATACGCCATTTCTCGAGGGTGTAGGGGCTGATCCGCCAGCGGTCGGCCAGTTCTTTCTGGCTCAGGTGTTGCACTTCCATTTCATGCTCCTTCTTGTTTTTTCCAAAGGCAGGATCAATCATGGGACAGTCGGAGTAGACAGAGAGTAGATGGGAAGTAGACAGAGTGTAGACGGCGTTATTTTCTTAAAAAAATGACAAAAAAAACCGGCCTGAAGCCGGTGCTGAAGTCAACTTTTCCCGATTGTCATTAGGACACGCCTGCTCGTCTGGAGCGGGGCTCTGCCTTTAAGCTCCATAATCTGTTCTCGTACTGGATATAGTCTTCCCACTGATCGCTGTCATTGAAACAGTTTCGTGGATGGGTATAGCTGATGCCTTCCTCCTTGATCTGCTCAGTCGTTACTCCCCGGTTTCCTGCCAGCCAGGCATCGTAAATCATGTTCGCCACCTTGCAGCGTTGACCACCTCGAATATCCCAGGGTTCGCAGCCACTTGCTTCAAACCGTCCCTGGCTACCATAGTACTCCCACTCTACCTCCAGTGATCCAAGGTCAGGCTGGAAGGTTGCGCGCAGTACATCTTTCAGTTTTCGGGTATCTATTTCACAAGGGCCTTCAGAAGACAGCAGCGACATAATCGACACAATCGGATACGGGCCTGGCAAGGGAAGCAGATGGTCAAACCGCTCGGATACTGTTAGAACCACACCGGGAGCCTTACCCTGCCAACTTTCCAAGTTCTGATAAATGCTTTTGAAGCCGCTCATACTGGTCAGGTGTCTGGCAAGCAGAACCTGGTAGGGCTGCCCATCTACCTGAATATTGCCCAGCCACTCGAGCAGTTCAGGAATCACCGTGACCTGTTCGCCTGACAACTTAAGGTGGTTCTTAAGCACTTTGATTAGCCAATCTCTGTCGTACTTGTATTGCCGCTCCTGATCTTCCGTAACCTCAACAAAGCCCTCGGAGACACAGTAACAGGT
>NZ_JAHHPR010000535.1:0-1452 GCF_024606255.1 Endozoicomonas sp. SESOKO3 | reverse complement strand
ACTATAGACCGAAACTCGGGTGAAGGGTTGGCAAAGGCCATGGAAATCTTTCAGAGTGTGGTTAAGAACTTCCTTAGTCTGATACGACAGCTGTTCTATCGGATCTCCGTATTGCTGGCTTGCCTGCCATTCTGGGGCGTGATGTTTATTGCAGCCATTATCGACGGCCTTTTGATCCGAAAAATCCGTTATCACGATTTTCACTATACCAGTCCATTGCAAAACCTCTGGAGCCGACGGGCATCAAAATGGATTCCGGGTTTATTCCTGTACCTAATCATCCCTTTACCGGTTCCAGTATTGCTGATTCCTGCCGCCGCCTGGCTGGCTGCACTATGTCTGGGATGGTGGACAGCCAACTGGCAGAAGAAAGTCTGATGCCCTTCGTTCTGCTATTAGTCGGAATATATTCAGTGACTGCTTCAGCTGAACAACAATGGTTTAGCCGCCACTCTGAAGGCTGGTTCTGGTATGAGCAGATTGCCGAGCCAGAAACCGACGAGAATGAAGCCAACGATCAAACCAAAAGACACCAGCCACACACAACCGCATGGATCAGAAATAACATCGGTCTATACCTGGACAAAGCCATCGAGCTTCCCAGTAGAGAAAACGTCAGTAACTACCTCTATCTCGACAGGTTGATAAAAGAAAAAGCAGAACGGTTTGCCCGTGTCGGAAAACAGGTGATTGAAGGTGACCCATTGCTGGATGAAAACGTTCGTATAATCCATACAGCGTTCTCCTGCCCCAGCCTTTGAGCATATTGTTGCTGCTCTTTGTACAGGTACTGGGTCATGTTTTGACCTGAAAACGCCAACCAGAGCAATATCAGGCCAAGCCCGAAACACCAGATTGCGAATGGGCTGATTTGTTTTTGAGAATTTTTCATATAAGAAATGAGTCCGAACTACCAGGATTTTGGCGAGCAAAGAATCGGGATTCTGCCTTTCAATAAACGTCCGCCGCCCAATCGTGCAACGTATTCCAGATTGGGCAGCTCACCAAGCAGCCGTGGCAGGGGATCGTTATAACTACGCAGATAGCAACGACAAACCCATCAACCTGTTTGTCGATGAAGCCGCAGAAGTGCTTTGCCCTCAACTTCTGTCCCTGCTTAACAAAGGCCGGGGGGCTCAATTCCGGTTATACGTCGCTACCCAGACGCTGGCTGACTTTGAAGCTCAGTTGGGCTCGAAAGCGGCTGCCCAACAGTTTATAGACAACTGCAATCACCTTATCTGCCTGAGAACGCAGAACCCTGACACCCAGAAATTTATCACCGATAAACTGCCGCCGGTTCGTTACCGCTACTTTATCCGCAATCAGGGCATCAGCACCGATGCTAACCGCCCCATGGAATTCACCGGAAACCTCAGTGAACAACAATTGGAAGAAACCGGAGACTTGTTTCCACCACAACTGCTTGGTGAGCTGCCCAATCTGGAATAC
>NZ_JAHHPR010000534.1:0-1472 GCF_024606255.1 Endozoicomonas sp. SESOKO3 | reverse complement strand
CTCTAACACTGATCTGCTCACTAGCTGCAGGGACCGTTGGTGTGACATGACAAGCCTACCTGGAGGACAGTGGTGCTGGTATGGATTTGCGCAGGGGGGGCGGGTAACTGGCATTCTTGTTGTGGACGCTAGCTCTGCCATGCTAATTCGAGTTGAGCTCCCTCCACCTTCGGCGACTGAAGCAGACGCTGTGTTGTGATGCAGCACACAATAGTCAAGCAATACTGGCTTGTGCTCATAATATTGCTACTCTGGAGCATTCATAAAGTTAATTATTCATAAGGTGAACCTACGGCTATGCAGTGGAGGCTGGCATAGGTTATACCGAGGCTTCGGTAGCTGACATCGAGGGTTTTGCTAAGAACCAAGAGGTTTAATTTATGGCAGATTACAAAAGTCTGGCTCATACTTGATGGGGTTGTAAGTATCACATTGCCTTTGTTGCCAAAAAGCGGCAAAAGTCGTTTATGGAAGTTTGAAAAATTTTCCAGTTCCCGGGAACATTTTTTTCATGAGCTTGCCAAACGCAAAAGGAGTGAAATTGTGGGAGGGTATTTGATGCGAGATCACGTTCATATTTGCGTTCGCATTCCGCCGGAGTATTCTGTTTCCCGTATTGTTAGTTATGTGAAGGGTAGTTGTGTAATAGCTATTGCGAGACACTTCAAAGGTAAGCAGAGGGCTTTTTCCGGGGAGTACTTCTGGGTACAAGGGTATTTTGTTAGCATAGTAGAGCCTGACCAAAATGTGGCTCGAGAATTCAGCAGAAATCAGGAGAAAAATGATGAAACACGGGCTCAGCTAAAACTTGGTTTTGACTCGCGCCCCGGGGTGCAATAAAAGCCCTTACCCTTTGAGGGCGTCACCGAATAAGCCTCCGGCTTTGCCGGAGGTCAGCTAACTTACATGGAGGTATAAAAGACAAGAGATAGGCGAATCGAATGAAAGAAAAACTAATGTGTTTGTTTTTAATGTTCTGTTCCGTAACTGCCATTGGTGCTGGTTTTGAAAGGAAGTGGTTTTGGACTTATAGGGGAGCAGCAGAGACAGGTGATCACATAGTTGTTACTTTTAACTTGGAAACTAATAACGTTACAATAAATGGAGAAAGTATTTTCTCATCACCTCCTGACTTAGCACAAATTGAAAATCCATTTTTGTTTTTGTTTGCTATGAATTGGGGTGTTATATTTCACTTGTCCCAACTGTTGGCTAGTAATTGGTGTACATTCAGCTGTGGCTAATCACGATGGAAGCATCATAGGCTATACGCCAATATTCATTAATGCTGATTTTATAACTAAAAACATTTACCTTAATTCATCAGCTAATCAAACATACTTTTATGATGCATTGACATCGAATGATTTTGAATGGACTGATTTAGTTACTTCAACTGCTTCAGATAGTTCAGATACTTCAACTGCTTCAACTGCTTCAACTGCTTCAACTGCTTCAACTGCTTCAACTGC
>NZ_JAHHPR010000533.1:0-2229 GCF_024606255.1 Endozoicomonas sp. SESOKO3 | reverse complement strand
CCTTTTTGAAACAGACGACAATGACGCTGCTCTGAAGTACACCAAAGTCCTGAAGGTCGGTAATGAGGGAGTCTTCAGGTTCACTCATAACCTTAAAAAAAATAAACTGCTCATCGAAGTCAGGGAAGGAATGACACATCAGGATTCAATCAGGGCTGTTCGCGCTCAATCAGACAACACCCAAACATTAGATCCGTTTACGAAAGTTGCCAGCCCCGAACATCTCGCTGGAGTGCTAAAAAGCGCCAGGGAAAGAACAGGAAAACTTGGCGAAGTAGATAAATTTGTTGCACTTGCCAACCTCGAAGTAGACAAGGTTGATGTAAGAGGGCGCACCTTTATGCGTCTTGTCGCTGTCGGCGACCCTCCTCCTGAACTGCAGCGCCTGGGTCAATCGATCTTTGTTAATGATGAAGCTCTTTTAGCAGCAGCCACCTCTGCCTATACCCAGGTTCATGTTCTGGGAAAAGAATTACAACTGTGCGCTCTGGAAGATTTTTTGTCATACGATCAACCCGTCGGCTATGTTATACACGTCGAGGATGAGACACAGATTTATCCTGTTCCTGCTGATTATCCAAAACTGGAAGTGACTGAAGCTCAGGGGAAGATTATTGTTTTCCGTGGTCAGAAACAGAATCCAACCGATATAGCTTTTGTGGAAGGTCTCCATGACATCTGGGCAGGACTTTCCGATTGTGATGATGAGCCGATTTTACAAGTTAAAAAAGACAATGTCAGAAGCTACCAGTACATCATTAGAAGCAGACAGATGGCACTGCTGGAGGAGTTAGCCTTACAGCACAATACCGGACTTAACAAAGGTAGACAGTACGATCAAAAACTGGAGTCGCTTGCATACTATGAACATCTTCAGCAGGCATTGACAACTGCTACTTCAGATGGAGCAGATCAATTTGAATTCACAATACCACACATCACATTCGTTTCGTCGTTTATCACTCCTACCTGGGTGCATATGCAACTGGTAAAACACTTCGGCTTCAAACCTGTACTTAGAAATTTTCTGACTAACCGGGATTTTATTCATGATATTCACGAACGTATTCCCACTATCACCAAAATGTCTGGCGATCCTTTTGACGATCTTTTTGACGAAGACGGCAGCTTTGCTTCCAGGGTCAATGACAACTTTGCCGGTCAGCTGCTTGAGATGGAAAACGAGCTTTACGAGCTAAGCAAACGGTTACAGCGCAGAGCACAAATAGCCATTGGTAGTGATGAAGAAAAACTGAGAACCCCACAACTCAGGCCGGAAGTTGACGATGAGATTATGCAGCTTCGTCAAGACCTGGAACAAAAGACAAACCTGATACATAGACTTCAGAAAGAAATCGATCGAACAAACCCACAGCTGGAACGCAAAGTCCTTGATGCCAGAGCGAAAGCCAGAAAGATTCGCAACCTTGAACTAGCCATTCAGCTTGGTATGGATGACTGGGATGATACTCTGCCACCAGAACAGCAAGCCGAACTCATCCGCATAAAAATTCATGAAATCAAACAGGCGATTGCTGCCGCAGGGCAGTTTGATGATGAGGCTGCAAAAGAAGCTGCAATCAAAGCCATTTATACATCTTTTGCCGTGTATTTAAACATTCAGAATTTTGATGACAATACAAGTATTGACGTTCAGAAAAAATGTCTGATTCAAAAAATCAAGGCCATAAATTCTCAGGAACAGCTCCTGTCTCAAAAACTTAAGACAATGGATCTTCAACAGGACATCCTGATTAAGAGAATCAAGACACTGAGTAAGCAACAGGCTATTGAGAATTCTTACACTGAGGAAAGAAAATATGCTATAGCGGCGATTCTTGGTATACAGAGCGAAGATAACACACCAGAAGACCGCGAAACTCTGGAATCAACAGTGCGTATGAAACTCTTCGAGCTTGCAAAGCTGAAACAGGAACTGCAAGACATCAGGACACCCGGCCACCCCAGTGCCATGCCTGAAGTACTCAAGAAACTCAGTGTCGTGGAAGAAATCCTGAGTCCGGATCGCTCCTCTGAAAAGGACGATGTGTATCTCCGTCGTCAGGACATTTCTGATGACATACAGGCATACATCCGGGAAGCCGGACAACGGTCAGAGGAAAAGGCCCTGAAAATACTGGAAGCCATAGAAGCACTATTCAACATAAAAACCAATGAAAATGATGACAAAACAACAAGAGTTGACAGGATTCGTACAAGACTTAATGA
>NZ_JAHHPR010000532.1:0-1181 GCF_024606255.1 Endozoicomonas sp. SESOKO3 | reverse complement strand
TGGCCACATAACATAAAATCAGATCAGAGACTGCCAGAGACCCTGATGCTGTGGCAAGTCAATAACACCATAAACGACCACAACCATGGTGATAATGAGGCGGAGGATAAGCGCCTCTGGTCTTATAGGCATCGTTTTTTTCCTTATCCAGTCTCTGCTGGTTCAGGCGCTTTTCCTGCTCTATCCTGCGTTGCAACAGGTCAGCATCCGGGACCGGCTTGTTAAGACGTTTCAGGGCTTGAGTAGCTTCCGGAATCCCCCATCGCGCCGCCATAGAGTAACGATCAACCGCCTGGGCCAGGGACGGCGTGGTACCGACGCCCTGCTCATAACAGACTCCGGCATGATACAGATCAATCGGTAGCTGGCTGGTACCATGAAGCACTTGCGAGCAACTGGCCTCTGTGACAGAGAAAGGTACAGAATAAATCCCCTGTCCTACTGGGGTTGCATCCGTAGTGATATTCTGACACCCACTCAGGGTGGTGAGCGCCAGAACACAGAAACTGAATATTCGCAGAATTCTTATAAGCATTAGCATTTCCCTTCACTTTATCGTCTCAAAAAAACTCATATTGTCCTCACTATTATCACGCATCCAATGAGTGATAGATCGAATTCAAATTCAAACTGTCCAAAAACTCTCTGGCAATGGTTGTCAGCTCATCGGATTTGAGAAACAGAGCATTACCCGCTTTGTATGCCTGCCGTAAATACGCTTCCTTCAAAGCCCCCGGAAACTGTGAAGGGCTACGAATTTCAGACATCATGGCATACAGCTCTGCTGGTGAGGATGGATCATGAGCGCCATAGTTTTTATCACTTCCGTTCCCCCTGATGGAAGCATCGGCCCAACAATACGTCAAACGACCATTCTTTGAGTGAGTCACTTCATACAGGTAATGACTGAAGGCCTGTCGAATTGCTTGCTTGCATTTGGTTCTTAAATGATCCTTAGAGAATGCATCTTTCTGCGGTGTCTCAAGGGATTCCAGAGTGGGTTTGTACCTGTTGCGGATTTCAAGCTCTTTTTTCTCATATTCTTCTCTTGCATCCTGATATCGCCCGGCTGAAGAAAAGTCTTGATTGTGTCGTTGGTGCTGACTGCGATAATGGTATCCATTTTGACCAAGGGTGGAGCTATGCGCTGCTTTCAGTTCGCTGTTTATTTGAGCTAATAT
>NZ_JAHHPR010000050.1:0-4647 GCF_024606255.1 Endozoicomonas sp. SESOKO3 | reverse complement strand
ATCCTCAATTTCTTGCAATCCTCGCTACGGACGCTTAAGTCCGACAGGCTGCCAGCCAGCTGAAAAGCCAATTCACGTGCTTCAGCATTCAGGAATCGATTCAACCGGCTGACGCAGAGTTCTTCCTGATCCTGCTCAGCATGTAGCAGGGCCAGAAGCCGGGTGTCCAGCTCTTCACGGTTTTCGTTGTCACTTCTCAGGCGGGTGAGCACATCCGACATGGTGTACTCAACATTCGCGGGAGTATCAGATTTCCCTATCTGCTAAAGAAATTTTGTCAGAGCAGCTAACAAAAGCGTTATTCAGGTTCTTACAGGGGAACAAGTCATACTCGGTCACAGTCAAATGGTTACTGAATTATAAAATGTTGTAAATGGAGTATTACTATGGCAAATCCACTAGGTACAGGAAGCACTTCACCAGGAACTGACCTTAATGTTCAGGTGACATCTGAGACGCCCAACCGTCATAGGGGCAGCACTACGATGTATTCATTGCGTCGATGCTGCGCTCTTAAAGATACATTAATCGGGATTACGAAAGGCATGACATGGCCAACGGTCCCTGAGCGTCCCGCGCAGTGCTCTTTTCTGGAGGGTGGGGAACGTCTGGAATCCCGGGCGGTGGAAGTTTCTTCATCCGGGCAGAGCTCGTCAACCCATTCGCGAAAGGTTAGCGAGGCCAGTGAGGCTGAAATCCGGGCTGAGCTGGAGAAAATGGATGGACGTATTCAGCAGGATTACCAGCGTTTCTGCGAGCAATTTAGTCTGTGCAATAAAATTGTGTCTTTTGCTATGACCACTGAACTGGCATTGGATGACGATATTCTCTTCTATCAGGATGCGCTATTAGACCAGCACAAGGATCAGCCAGAATTGCAGGTAATGTTTAATTATCTCAATCAGAAAACCAAAATGCTTGAGGACAAAAATCAGGAAGTTCTTGAACGGGACAGAAAAATTCAGGAGCTTACACGACAGCTTGAACATAGCGAGCAGCAAAGGGTTCGGGCACAGGACGAACAGCAAGCAAAGGCGCTGGTTGATGAAAAAGTCATCCATTTAGAGAAGCTTTTGAGGGAAGCTGATTGTCGTGCAACAGAGATGCAGCGAGACCTCAGTAAAATCAAGGAAGAAAAAGCTGAAGAATCCAAAGAGGTTGAGTCTCTGAACGAACGCTTAGCAGCGTATCAACTTTACACAGATAATGAGTTGGAATACAAAAAAAAAATCTGTGCTGAAAAAGAGAAACAATCCAAACGGATTGAGTCTCTGGAGAAACTTGTAGGAGCCTATCAAAGTCGCTTGGCTGCTAATCACGATAGCAAAGGCGAAGCCTGGGATGAACAAGAGAAGCAATCCAGACAATGGGATGCCGACAGGGCGGCGATGGAAAGAGAGATTGAAACCCTCAGGACTAAACTCAGAGCACTCTCAATGGATGAACAGACGACAGAGACTGGAGCTGCATTGGATGGGGGTCGTTGATAGTCAAATAGTTGTGAATTTTTTAACGTTGCAAAAGGAGTATTATAATGGCAAATCCATCAAACGCAGCAATCCCAGCAAACGTAACTGACCCGGGTGTTCGGGTCAAAGATGATAGGTCCGGCCGCCATTCCGGCAGTGTTGCGGAATATTCATTATATCAATGCAGAGTTCTTATAGATCCATTACGCAAGATGCGCAGTGGGATCACTGTGGAAAAGTTACCTGAACCCCCTTCGCCGTGCCATCTTTTGAGTGATTTTAAATGTTTGGACCGTCGGACGGTGTTAGCCTATCCATCCCTGGAGGATAGTACCGAGGACATGCCAACCTTTTTACGCAGGATTAACGCAGCCAATGGTTATGGAGTCTGGGCTGAACTGGCACATATGGATGAGCAAAGAAGGGCTTATTACCATCATCTCTGCCAGCTTCACAGTCAGCTCGGTGAATCACTGAATGCTGCTCGGCAGGTTGAAAACTCATTAGAAAACGATATTTCCCTCCATAGAAAAAATAGAGCGTTTGAGGCAGCGGACCAGCCATTCAGAACCCTTCAAACTAATAAATTAGTCACACAATTAGAAGACCAACTGAAGGTATCCAGACTTCGTTCAACCAAGATGCAGAAAGAGCTTGAAGAAGCTCGAATAGAAAGAAAAAAGATTGAAGCTGCCCTTTGCAATACCCAAGCTGGAAAAAGTGTGAGCGTCGAAGAATTTCAGAAATTGACGCAGGAGTTAGTACAAGCCCGTTGCGATCAGAATACCTTAAAAAAAATACGGGAACAAAATGATGAACAATCCAGAAAGGTTAAAACGCTGAAGGAAGATAATTATGAACAATACATAGAACTCAGGAAGCTGAATCAGAAGTTATTAGAAGCTGGTCGTTCCTCAGATAAACAGCAGCTTGACTTAAAAGAAATGCAAAAAGAAAACGATTTGTTATCCAGACGGGTTGCAAGTCTGGAGTTGGATTTAGAAGTAGTTCGTCGTTGTTCAGATGCTCATCTAAGTCTCTTTAATAAAATGTGGGAAGAAAAAGTTCAACAATCCAGACGATCGAGCCAGCGTGAGAATGAGTTATATCCAAAAACCACAGCGCTTGACGACAATCAGGAGCAACAGTCTGAACTGGAACTTGAAAACAATGTTTTGCTGAGACAGTTGACCTACACACAAGAAAGTCTCAAAGCTGAAAAAAGAATGCGCTCTCAGGTTGAGAATGACCTGCAACAGACCCGCTCTCTTTTGCAAGAGAAAGAAGATGAAGTGATCGCCTGGGTCAATCAATCGAGGCAGTGGAACACCGCCAGGGCGGCTATGGAAAAAGAGATTGAAAATCTGATGGATAAACTGAGCATGCTATTACAGAACAACCAATCAGAGGCGATGGAAGTTTCCCAGGATCAGGTTCATTAATAGTCAAACGATTTATGAATTGTTGAATGTTGTAAAAGGAGTATTACGATGGCCATTCCATCAAGTACGGTAAGCCGTCCACCCGAACCTGACAGGTTGATTAGTCAACATGTTCAGGGGACAACTGAGGAGTTAAACAAGCATCCGGGCGGTACTGCGATCTATTCATTGCATCAATGCTGTGCTCTTACAGAAATACTAAGCAAGATGCGGGCAGGCACGGTCGTGGAAGATTTGCCTGCCCCCCCTAAGCCTTGCCGTTTTCTGAATGGCGGTAAACCTCTGGAGTCCCGCACGGTAATGGCGTCTTCATCCTGGATGGGTAGTCTAAGGAACACGCGAACCGATTCGCGACAGCCTGCCGGGGCCATTGATGCTGAAGTTCAGGCTGAACTGGAGAGAATGGATCAACGTATTCAGAAGGATTACCAGCGCATCTGCAGTCTCAACAATCAGCTCGGTAACGTTCTGGAAATTGCTTTGCAGACTGAAACGGCATTGGGCAAAGATATCCCCTTCTATGAAAAAGCATTACAGAAGCAGTATGAGAATTCGGGAAAATTAACGGCAATGGGTAGTGAATTCTTCCAGGCTGTGACTGCAAAACAACGTTCTCTTGAGAATGAGCTACTTCAGAAAACCAGAATGCTTGAGAGTAAAAATAAGCAAGTTGAACAACTGGGTGAAAGAATCCAGAAGCTATCACAACAGTCTGAACAGAGCGGTAGCAAAATTCTTAAACCGGGCGATAGAAAAATTGAGACAGTGCTTCGTGATCGTACAATAATTCTTCAGCAAGCACTTGATGAAGCCCGGCAAGAACTTAAAAAAGCCCGAGAAGAAAGAAAAGAGGGTGATGATGCCCTGCGTAAAATCCAGGAGGGAGAATATGAGACTCCAGAAAGGGTTCAAAAGCTGAAGAAGGATTTAAACTCAGCTAATGTTCGCTTAATAGATAAAGGATATGAAATAGATCGCCTTCACAATGACGCTAAAAAGCTGAAAAAGGACTTGGAAGAAGTTGACCGTTCTTGTACTGCAGCCCGAAAAGACGTTAGAAAACTCGAGGAAGAAAGATATGTCCTATCCAAACGGGCTGACAGACTGGAGAAGGATTTAATAGAAGCTAATCGTGGCTATCAAGACACCTTAAGAATAATCCAGGAAGAAAATGCTGATCTTAATCGTGGCTATCAAGACACCATAAGGAGAATCCAGGAAGAAAATGCTGAACTGACTAAACTGGCTGACAATCTGGGGAATCATGTTTCAGCAGCCCTGCATTCATCAGATTATGATCGGGATCGCAATCTCAGAGCCCGGATAGAACGATTGGAACAATCCAGACCGACTGAGCAACTTGAGCATGCCCTGTTACAGAAGGCCGAAATGCTTAAAGCCACACAAGAGCAATTATCTGAAGTAGAAAGTCAAAAAGCGCTTATGCTGAGAAAGTTGAAAAATATGTATCAGAAACTCACAGCAATGGGGGTTGACCTGATACCCAAAAATAAACTTTCTCAGCTTCAGAATGATCTGCAACGGAGTCAGTCTCTTTTGCAAGAGAAAGTGAACGAATTGAGTGCCTTTGTCGCTCAATCCAGACAGTGGGATACCGACAGGGCGGCTATGCAAAGAGAGATTGAGACCCTGAGGGCTGAGCTGAAAGCAGTCTCAATTGGCAACCAGACGACAGAGACATAAGCCTCCCCAAATCAGTGTTGAGGTGTCAAGAA
>NZ_JAHHPR010000531.1:0-11944 GCF_024606255.1 Endozoicomonas sp. SESOKO3 | reverse complement strand
CTCAATTTCTTGCAATCCTCGCTACGGACGCTTAAGTCCGACAGGCTGCTAGTGAATTCAAAACACCAAATACAGCAAGTATTTTTGGATGGGCATTCGGCTTTTTTGAATACTGGTACGGGAGAACCCGGTACTGAGACTCATCTCATGCCGACAAAGGTATGAGCCTGTCGATAAAAAACTCTCATTTAGACTCCCTTTCTGACAGCCTAAGAGATACTCTAATGACACCTCAAAGTCGGCAAATAGTAGTATTCACTTCATGATCCCAACGGAATCCCTCGAAATTGTCAGGGCCGTAGCCCAGTTCAGAAACTTTACGGCAGCAGCCAGGCACCTGCATAAAGTACCTTCTGCCATCAGCTACACCGTCCGGAAGCTGGAAGAGCGACTGGATGTACAACTGTTTTTGAGAGACAGCAAGCGGGTCGAGCTGACTCCGGCGGGTGAGCACTTTATCAAGCAGACAGGCAAACTGCTGGCTGAACTGGAGGAACTGGAAAAAACAACCCGCCAGATGGCTTCGGGCTGGGAACATGACATCAAGATTGCCCTGGATAACGTCGTTAACCAGGGCATGGTTTACGATTTGATTCGCGACCTTCAAACCGTTCGTCCCGAGACCAACCTTGTAATCAATACTGAAGTTCACAACGGCTCATGGGATGCGCTCTTCCACAACCGATGCCAGCTGGTCATTGGTGCTCCCAAAACCATTCCAGACAATATTGCTACTAATGACCGTTTTGAATGGAAATCTATGGGTTCTCTGGCATGGGACCTGGTGATGTCTCCAGAGCATCCATTGGCCAGCGTTTCCGGTCCGATCAGCCAGGACATGCTGAAGACTTATAGTTCGATCTGCATTCAGGATACTTCCAGAGTCTTTCGACAGGGCTACAACCTGTTGCTCGAAGACCAGCAAATCCTTCTGGTTCCCAGTTTTCGCATGGCTATTGAATGCCTGCTGAAAGGGTTGGGCATCACTATCATGCCAAGCCACTTTGTTCAGCCCTACATTGAACAGGAGTTGCTGATTCGCAAGGATGTTCTGGATATTCCCATGAATGACCGTTGCTATCTGGCCTGGAACAAGGAAGTCATGGGCAACGGTATTCGCTGGGTTCTGAACTGGTTGGGTGAAGAAAATTGGCTGAACAAAGTCTGGCTACAGTACGACGCCATGAAGCCCATGGGATATCACGTTCCCTGAATCATACGTGTCAGGCAACTGTGCACTGGAAGTCCAGCGCAGACTTCAGGGGTGGATATGTCTTCTTAAGATGGATGCGGCCAGCACTTCATATGCAGCTCGCATGCAAGCTCTTCTTCTACAGGACCAATGACTTCTATGTTGCCATAGCAGCAGTCAAAAACGTTTCTGCAACCCATTTGAGTGGAGTGCCCGGCAATCTGGTCCAGTGCTTGCATACTGCATCCGTACACCACTTTCTGGATTCCGGCCCAATATATTGCTCCGGCACACATTGGGCAGGGCTCTGTGCTGCTGTAAAGTGTGCATTCACACAGTTGTTCTCTTGGTATCTGTCTGCAGGCATGGCTGACCAGACTGAGTTCTGCATGCCGGGTCTGGTCACTTTCTGCTTCGGTAGTGCTTTCAGACTCCAAAAGAATTCTGCCGTTATGCACCAGCACCGCACCAAAGGGCGCCTCCCCTTTGTCCAGAGCCTGACTGGATAACTCTATAGCTCGATAGATGAATGGTTTGTGCTCACTCATGAGAAACCCCATAGATATCGGAGAGAGGAATTTTTATGTTAGCAGGAAGTCCCGCTTCTGCGCCGATCAAAACGGTTACCCATAGCCAGTAAATTCCCCAGCAAAATAACCGCCACTCCCAACACAGAAACCGGCGTCCATTGGTGCCCCTCCAAAACGGTTGAGATCAACAAGGCAATGATGGGATAAATAATATCGACATAGGCGGTTCTGTCAGATCCCATGCGCTGAATCAGGGCAATGTATGAGGTCATTGCCACTACCGAACCAAAAGTCACCAGATAAATCAGGGAAACCAGATAACCCGGACTGAAGTCAAACGTTGGCGGAACGCCACGGAGCAAAGCCATAGCCCCCATTTCCAGACCACCGTAAAACATGGCAAACACCGTCACAGGTGCCACTGACAAGCCATCTTTCTGATTAACTTCACAGGAGACACTGCCCATGGAAAACATCAGTGCAGCGCCCAGTGCCAATGCCAGTCCCTTTAGCTGCAGGGTATTGGAATCAATCTGTGAGATATGGGGAAAAAACACCATAAGCACACCGGCACTGCCCAATGTCGCTCCTATGAGAACAGAACGTTTAACGGCGTGCCCTAACCAGAAACGAGCAATCACAACATTTGAATAAAGAATGCCCGTACAAATTAATGCTGAAAGCCCACTACTGATGAATTTTTCGCTTTCATAGACCAGCCAGTAGGAAATACCGCAAAGGAAGGTTCCCTGGAAAAAGAATCTGAGATGCTGCCGACGGGTAAAGCCCGTTAAGCCGCCTCTGAAACAGCAAATAAACCATAACAACACAGCGCCAGACAGAAACCGGTAAGCGACTGACCACATGGCGTCAACAGTCCCCAGCTGCCAGCTGACGGCATACCAGGTGGAGCCCCAGACCAGAGAGCAGATACAGAAAAGAGTGGCATTGGACACGTTCTGAACTTCCCGCATCAGAATATTAACTGTATGACATTAGGCCAACTGCAAAGTTTCGCCAGAGCACTAAACGCTTTATATCCAATTCTGATAAAAACTGGAAATTGCTTAGTGGAACGAAAACTTGCCTTCAACCGGGGGGACACAATGCTCTTGTTCTGACACGACATACTGCATGGTCTGACACTCCCGGTACAACCAGCTCTTGGCTTCCAGGGACATTGCAAGAAATTCAGAGAACTGACTATAACAGATGCCATTGGCGGTCATCATAATATCGGAAGCCACCAGCAAAAAATGGCCTGAATCCAGCATCTCCAGAAACAGTTTAAGGGTAGGTAAACCATGGTTGAGGCGGGTCATATCGGCCTGAACTAAAAATGCAGAGGAAGGCTTCAAATCCAGCTCGGTTGAAAAAAGAATACCAAATGGCTTAATAAACAGACGACTATCGAGTACGCCATCCAGAGACTGAAGTGATGAGATATGCAACCCCTCACACCGGTCACACATCCAGAATTCATGACCGTCCTTATTGAGCCATTCTGCCACCTGCTGAAGGTCTGGTATTACTAACTTTCGCATCAACGCTATCTCTGTTTTATTAACTATCTTATGGGTTCCTTCAGAGTGAGGAAATGGTCAGTTTGACCAAAACCTGATGCAATCCAATTGCACCGGTTATCAAAATCTGCAAGTGTCACTAACGATTCTGTCAGTCATTTTGGCGGCGAATCCCTGCATACTCTGCAAACAACATCAAATAGCAACACAAGGAGTGCAGATTATGCAGGGATCATCAACAATCAGTGCCGTTATCCAAACAGCCCTACACGCCGCCGCAAGCCCGTTCGCAGGCATTACTGCCGGAGTGCGATTACTCACCACCATGGTAGCGACTCCTGGTGCTGTCGCAGGCTACCTGTTAGGAAAACTGGTCAGTAAAGCCATTGAAGCGAGTGTAAAAAGGTTCAACAAAAACCGAACCATGAAGACCCGCAAGCACCTTTGCCGCATCGTCAGGGTACTGCAAACGACTGGCACCATTGTTGGCACTACTCTGGTGATCATGCAGGCACTCTCTCACCCTCTGTTGATGGCCTTATATGCTGCCCCCGTGGTGACAACAGCAGCCAAACAAACCGTCAGACACCTTATCGCCTGTGGAAGCGTTTACCGGTCGTTCAAAAGATACGGAGCCTCAGAAACCTTGAGGCGGACTGAGAGAATAGCTTCGTGCTCAACAGCAAAGCCATTCCAGGAGGCTCATTAGAAGCAGACACAAAGGTTGATGTTGGCTCAGCCCGGCAAATTTCTTATTTGTCGCAACAAACCCGGCCTTAAATCTGTTAAAGTGCACGCCCAGACATCGTTCACTGCAACATAAGGCTTTGCTATGCGTTTTCTGGCTCAGGTTCAGGCTGCCATGCGTAAGAACAACTCTTTGCTCTGCGTAGGCCTGGACCCAATACCCGAGAAGTTCCCCGCCCACATTCAGGCGCTCGAGCAACCTATTCTGGAATTTAATCGCTTCATCATTGATGCCACCGCAGACTTGGTGTGCGCTTACAAACCTCAGGCTGCCCATTACCATGCCCGTGGTGCTGAAGACGAACTGGCCCAGACCATCGAATACATCCAGGATAATTATCCGGATATCCCTGTCATTCTCGACTCAAAGCGGGGCGATATTGGCAGCACGGCGGATCAGTACGCTATGGAAGCGTTTGATCGCTATCGTGCAGACGCTGTCACCGTCAACCCATATATGGGCATCGATACTATTGCACCCTTCAGCCGCTATGAAGATAAGGGTACCGTCATCCTTTGTCGAACCTCCAACCCCGGAGCCGCAGCGATTCAGAACCTGAAGGTCGGTGACGACTTCCTGTATGAAGTGATTGCCCGTAGGGCCAAAGAAGAGTGGAACAACCATAACAATCTGCTGCTGGTTGTTGGTGCCACCAACCCTGAAGAACTCAGGCGTATCCGTGCTATTACCGGTGATATGACTTTTCTGGTTCCGGGTCTGGGTGCCCAGGGTGGAGACGTAGAGGCCACCGTTAAAAATGGTCTCAACAGTCAGGGTGAAGGCATCATTGTAAACTCTTCCCGTGGCATCATTTATGCCGGCAGTGATGAAAACTTTGCCGAGGCAGCCAGGGCCGCCGCCATTGAGCTCAGAGACCAGGTGAATCAATACCGTTAACCATTGACATCTTCCCCTCCTGAACCGGTAGGGGATTCCTCTGCCAGGAGTCGGCTGCCTTGACGACAACAGGCACTGGCATGTGGCCGGGCTCTTTAAAGCGGTTTGCGAAGGCTGTGTATATCTTCTATACATCCTCTTTCTATTTTTTAAAAAAGTCTCGGGATGCATACACGCATATTCTTGCTCTTTTACTTTATCATTCTTTTTCAGGTACCTGTGACCTACGGAACGATAACAAAAACTTCACCAAGAGATTTTGTTGTAGTACGGGACGGAGAAACGAGAGAAATTACCATAGTGGGTACACTTGGGATCATTGAATATTTTGCAGAGGTTAAACATAAAAATTCCGCATGCTCTGGTTGCAGAATGTATTTAATTAGAACATCTGACGGAAGATATTATGTACATCATAAAAAAAATAAAGTGGAGGAACCCGGCATGGCGAATTTGTTGAAACATTTAAGTGCCAGAAGTCGGAGACCAGGGGCGCTTCTCCTTATTCCGGGAGAGGTAGCCGAGCAATATTTATTACCCTGTTATCTACCGGACAATGTTGGAACAGAAATGCAAACCACACACACCCCTCACTTATCGCAGCTACCCAATGGTGATTATCATATTATTCCGGGACCAGAAAGTTCAATTTCTGAAACGATGATTGTTGGCGTTTTTGAAGTAATAGAAGAGATGACCTTTCCGATTCAGTGATGCAGATCAAACTTCTTAAGCTCAAGATAGCCGCTTGAATGCGTCAAAAAAATTGTGTGATTACGATGGGGCTACCCAAATGCGGTCGGATTTTAACCAAAGGGTTACGATGACCAGAAGTGTAAGAGCTATTGGCTGCGTAGGCAAACGATAAGGTGAGTGCTTGCGAGATAGGCTTTCAGTCCCAGTCAATCACTGCTCCAACAAGTTCCGGATCAATGATCAAAGTCCCTGAGCAAGCTGAATTGACTGAGGCGTGAAGCTTTGCGATCAAATGTCCAGGTGGTTTTACATTGAAGCCCGTTATGATGACCAATCATTGCATCGGCAAAATCGTAACCGTTGGTATAATCATCAAGGGCTTTGAGTGTGGCCTGATAGTCCTGCGTCAGGCACTTTTGTAACTGAATAACGGCTCTTAATTTCTGACATTGCTGAGCTGGACTGACTTGATAGAAGTGAGTGAGTACCCAGACACATTCTACCAGAACTACAGGACTGATATAGAACTTGTTACAATTCTTCAAAAAACTGATTGTCTGTTGATATTGGTTTTCATCATCCCTGACAAGGTAGCGAACAAGAATATTGGTATCAATGCCCTCCATTTTTGCCGCCTTCTTTACCCTGCCATAATGCCTGAGCTCCTTCTTGAATGGCTTTCTCCATATCATCAAGAGTCGCTTTCCGGCCATTAGTATGATCTGCGAGGCATCCTCCCAAGGCTTCGATATCATCAGACATTGGGGTAAGTACAATCATTCCATCCTTCTCTTCAAACATAACTTTATCGCCAGGTTGAAGTTGGAATTTTGCCCTTATTTCAATAGGAATAGTAACCTGACCTTTGCTGGTAATAGAGCTGGTTGACATAGTTTTGATCTCACTGAAAGAGTATTACTAAAAGTAATACCTGCTCGATTACCTGTCAAAATGTCCACCTTTTGTAGGATTAACGGTTCCAAACAAAGTCCATCTGTTTTGCCGTTTTCTCAGCAAGTTCCAGACTGTGCAACAAACTCACCAGTGAAAGACTCATATCGATTCCGGCGGTAATACTGGCTGATGTCATAATAGAGCCGTCTTTTACCCAGCGCTGGCCAGAGACCACATCCAGTGCTGGATACTGTCGCTTAAGGTCAGGAATATCTTCCCAGTGAGTGGTGACTTTCTGATCGGTCAGAATACCCGCTTCGGCCAGGATAAAAGCGCCAGTACAAACAGATGTTGTCATTTGTGCACGGGATGCACAGCTTCTCAGCCAGTCCAGAACCTGAGGCTTTTTCAGTTCTGCAGTATGAACGCCGCCGACCACCATCAGCAAGTCAATAGGGGGATGGTTGTAGAATCCATAGTCAGGGTTCACGCTATATCCGGCGCGGGCGGTAACAGTTTCACCAGTCTCTCCTATCAGAAAGACATTAAAAGGCTCATGGTCTGCACAGACTCGGCTGGCTGTTGAAAATACTTCAAAAGGACCGGAAAAATCCAGTACTTCTGCATTGTCGTATATATAGATCGCAACGTTCATGGATTCTTATTCTTGATTTGGCTGCTCTTGTGCTTTTCGAATATAAAGAGATCTGACCAGTTGGGCAAGGCTTCAGGGCAGAAATGAAATGCCTGAAAAGACACACGCAGCCATTTAAAACAGCAAAGCTGTTGCGAGGAATTGCAACGAAGATACAGGTTCGGTACTCCCTTACAACCCTGCTGTTGTTGGCTTCTGTTTTTTCAGCTGTATACTTAGGCGTTATTTCTGATTAAGGAAGCTTCCCATGCGCAGACTCAAGAAGCTGTTCGACCAAAACCGCGAATGGTCAGAGGCTGTTCGGGAAAAAGAACCTGGTTTTTTTGAACAGCTTTCTCAGCAACAGGCGCCCAAATACCTCTGGATAGGCTGTTCTGACAGTCGGGTACCCGCCAATCAGATTACCGGTCTGGTACCTGGCGAGCTGTTTGTGCACAGAAATGTGGCCAATCAGGTCATTCACACCGATCTCAACTGTCTCTCTGTTATCCAGTTCGCCGTTGAGTACCTGAAAGTCGAGCACATTATAGTAACCGGCCACTACGGTTGCGGAGGTGTTCAGGCAGCGGTTAAGAACGGCAAACTGGGCCTGATTGATAATTGGCTACGTCATATTCAGGACGTACAGCACAAGCATCAAACCTTCCTCAATACTCTCGACAATCAGGAAGACGTGTTCGAATGCATGTATGAACTGAATGTTGTGGAACAAGCTCTGAATGTCTGCCAGACCACCATCGTTCAAGATGCCTGGCTACGAGAACAAGACCTGACAGTCCACAGCTGGATTTATGGACTGAAAGACGGCCTTCTGAGAGATCTGGGATTATGTGTCTCTGATCCGGAAAGCCTGGATGAGCTTTACAGCAATGCCATCAGGCAGATCACCAGTGCAGCTGTTGGATGATGATATAGATACCTTTTCATTTTCTTGATCTATCCTCCCACTCTGAAAACCAAATCGGAAGGATAGAATTATCAGACATACACTCTTTGCGGCACAACTGTTGCTGCTGTGGTTTTTTCTGTCATCTCTCAGGCCAGAGCGCATGCTCTGGCAGCAGGTGATAATGTTAAGGTGCCTTCAAAGAGAACGGAATCAGGCAGTTAAACTTCGATTCAATATCTGCCCATCTGGAGAGAAGACTGTGTGACTTCTCAATAGAGAGTTCAATATCTCATCAGGCGCTGGTTGTACTTCCCTTTCCCTGACAATGGTTCTGCAATAAGGACAGGTTGTATTTTCCAATAGCCAAGTCTCCAGGCAGTCTTCGTGAAACATATGTCTGCATTGTTCAAGAACCGTGACTGCCCTTCTGGCAAAAGGTTCGAGACAAACAGAGCAATTATCGGTCTCCTGTTGATAGGGCGACCGATTATTTGGGCTGCCGGGTGGTGTAATTCCGTCCATATCTCTTACTCCTGTTTCTGTTTTTCATATAACTTGTAGTCTCAGATCATTGTCTATCCATTTAGTTCCCTGCGCTTATTTTTTTGTTACGCCCGGCATGGGCTTACAGGGTGAAAGCCCCCTGTGAAAGAACCTGCATCTGACTGGCGGTAAAGACGCCCGCTGATGACAACCACCATTAATGTACTACAGTCCCGCAAGGAGCTGTGCGGAGGCAGTCTGTGCGGAATAACATAATTTGCCGGAACCAGGTGACAGGATCACGTTTTAAAGTAAGAATAAATGCATCCTGGTGGGTGAAATTTGTTCTTCACTCATAGCTGCCTTGAATAAAATAACGAACACTAAGCCGCACGCGCTTTCCACTCCAGAGGATACATCCATGATATCTGAAAAATATCCGGTCCTGATGAGACTGCTTCACTGGCTGATGGCCCTTACAATCCTGGGTATCATTGCCAGTGGTTGGTACATGGCAGGTCTGTCCAAAGATGTCAGCTATAAATACGACATCTACCCATGGCACAAGTCTTTCGGCATCCTGGTGCTCCTGCTGGTAGTGATCCGTATTCTGATACGATTATTCAGCAAAGTACCCAAGCTACCCAAAGGATTGCCGCATCATGAAAAGGTATTGGCCAGAGTCACTCATTATTCTCTCTATGCCTTGATGATTCTTGTGCCTGTCAGCGGTCTCACCATGTCGGACGCTGGAGGGCGTGCTGTCTTCTTCTTTGGCATACCTCTGCCCGAGTTAATGGAAGACAACAAGGAGCTTGCAGGAACCCTGCATACGATTCACACCTATATTCCCTACGCATTTCTGGGGATCATTGCGCTTCATGTGGTAGGTGCACTTAAACACCGGTTTATGGATAAACCTGAAAACGATGTGCTCGGCAGAATGTTGTGAATTTGTCAAAAAGGGCTCCTTGTAAGAGCCCTTTTCTATAGTCTTTCCCAGTGAGCCCCGCGCCCTTTGCCAATGGGCTTCAGCTCTCCGCTTCTTCGCTTCTGCTGAACCACCTTCTTCACCAGTTCCCGGCTGACCGTAGGTAACTGAATACAAATATCAGCCACTGAAAAAGGACCCTTTGCATTGTCAATTGCCATAGCAATCAACTGCGACTTGGGAGCCCGGCTGCCCTGGTTTTGCAGTGCATCCACCCTTAACTCCAGCTCTTCATACGCTTTGATCACACTGTCCAGAAAGAAGTTAATCCAGGGCATGGGGTTATGGGTCCCTTCATGCCAACCTTTCACACTGAACCGGAGGGCATCCATATAAGCCTGCTCGTTCTGCGCAAAGATTCTTTCCAAACTGATATAGCGACAAATATCATAGCCATTGATGGAAAGCATCAGAGTAGCAATCAGCCGGGAAATTCGCGTATTACCATCACTGAACGGGTGTATGCAGAGAAAATCCAGTACTGCACAACTCACCACCAGCAGAGGTTCTATCGTCTTTTCCAGACACTGGTGATAGAGCCCCACGCTGAACTCCATCGCTTTTGGCGTTTCAGTAGCCGGAACGGTTCGATAAAGAACGCCTACCCGATTACCCTCTGAATCACGCTCCACAATATCCTTGTTGGTCGCTTTCCATCGTCCTCCTTCATGGGGAAAGTGACTGTACAGGGTGGCATGAAGCTGCCGGATAAGCCCCGGAGAAACATTAGTGTGCTCTGCAGGCTCCGTCACCCTGTCCAGTACATCACGGTACCCCGCTATCTGTCTTTCAGCTGAAGTGGCTGGCTTAATTTCATATTGCACCAGTTTTCTTAATGCTTCCTTGCTGACGGCAATGTTCTCAAGACTGTTGCCATACTCCACAGACTCCAGAGTAGCTACCTGCCTGAGCGTATCGAGAATCTCAGTCTGTTGACGCAGGGTATGGGGCTGTCGTCCACGGAATTCACCCATCTGTCTGAAGCGTCCCAACTGGGAGGCAGTGAATCGATAGTCTGACAAGCGTTCCAGCGTGTGCATTTGGATTCCTGACTAACGGTTAATTATCGGATAATATTCCTGCAAATTATGCCTGTAAGTCATTTAGTATCCAATAAACTTATAAGTTTGCTAATACACTTATTAATCGTGAAAAGACGGTTAATGTTCAATTATTTTGCATATCAACCGTCAAATCGACAGATAAATTAATTGTTACTGTCATCAGACGAACTTAATCGATAAACCTTGACGTAATGACCTGTTCTCAGAGTCGACATAAGCACCTGTAGCGCTCTATTCCATTCACAAACCAGCCCGCTGGAAGCTCTCAACGAAGCTCGCTCTCCAATATTGTCAGAGAAACACAACATTCTCAGCGTCATAGTGGCATCTTGAGCCGAGATGATTGCAACAAATTTCGGTTCGTAGGGTTCCTGAATCACCATGATAAAGTCACCCGTTCCAAGTGAAGCGCTCATTAACTGTCGGACTGAGTTGAACTCCTGAAGCTCTTGGGGCTCAAGCTCAATCTTAAGGGCCATCATCGCTTGCCCCATATCCATTAACCTTAACAAGGCATACAAATCCGGAAGCCGCGATTCGTCCAGGCCCTTAGGCAATGAAATCTTTTCTAAATCGCTCGACATTTGATTCAAAAAACATTGCCGAATCGCAATGTCATGCCCTTTTGTGGTATCTGAAGCCAGGGTCACTCCAAGCTTGCCACTGCAATCCCCCTTATGCGGGCTGGCTACTTCTTCTTCATACGGGCTATAAAAGGCCGTAGAGGTAGCCTCTAATATGTACTTGAGCACATCAACTGTGGCCGGTAAATGAACCCGATAAAGCTGGCCTTTCATCTTATTCAGGTAGAATTTGATTCCCCAAGAAAAGAGTTTTTGATCATTAGTGACATAGCCAATCAGACCGCCTGCCTGATTCAGAAGAAAAGCAAAGGTCATTATTTTTTCTACGACAATGAAGGCAAGGAAATAGTCTCCCTGAGTATTGGGAAGAATCAAGGCATAATAACCATCAGGTAAAGCCTTAATATCGCTTATGGGTTGGGCGTGCTCCCCCATCCAGCCAACAGAAGCCAGCCCTGCCACTACATTCTGTTGCATATCAGCCTGCACGTTCTTCCGTTGCATGGCAGCCTGAGCCTGAGTTAACACCTGCTGAAATTGCAGTACGTTAAGATCTGAAGCCTCGAAAACAATCGGCACCATACTCGTTTCCAGATAACAAACATTGAAGGATGAAGCCGATGGTGACCGCCCGGGAGGCTCAAGGTCAACTGGAGCTTGCTGCTTGAAAACGCTGAAGTCGTACGGCTCGGTACACCATTTACAATCAAGTTGATTTTCAGTATCCGGATCTGAGTCTGATCCTGGATCTGGATCTGGATCTGGATCTGGATCTGGATCTGGATCTGGATCTGGATC
>NZ_JAHHPR010000530.1:0-2149 GCF_024606255.1 Endozoicomonas sp. SESOKO3 | reverse complement strand
ACTGGCACCGGTCGCTCTGGCTTCGGGTCGCGGCAGGCTGACCAGGGAAAGGGATGTCACCTATGTTGATTGCACGACTCCGGGTAAAACGTTGACGCTGTTGAGTCCTTCCTGCAAGGCATCCATCAAAAAATCAGGGCTTTCAGCCACTGTCGTCAGTCTGGATGATGTCCTGATTGTAAACCTGATGTTAGGATTTCACGTGGGTCTCATCGAGCTACTTGAACACGCAGAGGGAGGAAAAGGGCGAACCTTGCGGCTGAAATTTTCTGACGTGTTTAATGAGTTTTATTGCGATCATAAAGTTGGCAAGTTAAAACGTATGTGGTTTTTGGTGCAGTTACTGAAAGCGATCGAACTGGATAAAAATGCTGATGGTATTAAGTTGTCTTGCAACGCAGTGGCAGGAGAAATAATCATCGCATGGCACCGAATGGAATCACGTGAAACCATGCAAGATGCCTTTGGAAAACTGCTGATTGTACTAGACGCTATGTTTAATCTGGATCAACAATTGGAACACACTGCCATCTTTGAAGGAGATCAGTGGGACTTTAACTTGCTTGCACAACGCCTTAACAGGCAAGTTGTGACAGAAGCCGATAGATTTGCCTTTCAACATTGCCTTTTCTCATTGTTTTACAGAAAGGGTTACTGTATTACTCCCGCTTGCTGCCAGTTATTAAGCGACCACCTCCAACAGATTGTTAATCTTGCTGAGCGACTGGATGAGTGTCAGTGGTTAGTATTATGCGGAAGAAAGCCGGAGGACAGTGTTCGGAAAATGTTAATGAGTGATGAGATCAGTGAGGACGCCCGCAAGGAAGTTTTGCATCACTTTTTATTATTTGATCCCAAAAACGCTATTCGAGTGGTTGAGCATGTGTATGACCTGAGAAATCAATACTTTATTATCAATCGATCCTACAGTTACAGACTGAATTTTTATATTCCCCCGTTTCACTCGCTTCCGGATAATAAAGAAAAGCTCAAGAATGTTTTGCTGAAGCACGGATTGAAATATGCCAGCCAACGGGTACGAAATGATAGAGAGCTGGTATTAGAAACCATTGCAAAACATCCACTTGATCTGCAATATGCAAGTGAAGAAATGAAGAGAGATAAAGAAGTTGTCTTAGCCGCAGTCAATCGGAATGGCTATTGTATGGGTCATGCCAGCCCGAAGCTTCAGGATGATTATGAGTTTGTTATGACAGCTGTCGAAAAAAGTCCTGAAGCTCTTCGGTATGCCAGTGAAAGAATCCGAAGGGATAAAAATATTATTAATAGTGTCATTGCTCATAGCATTAAATTCTTAATGGATGCCAGTGAAACGGTGTTGAATGATCGCGACTATATACTCGACTTAATTGCAAAGGAACCTCTGGCTTTCAAATATGCGGCTGCCGAGCTTCAACGTGATAAAGCTTTTATCGATTCAGCCATTCTGAGAAATCCCAAAGTGATTGAATACACCAGAAAATGTTCGGATAAGGTCTGATTGGCTCTGACAACGTTGACCAGTGCAAAACGTGTTGCCAGCTTATTGTTATTTTTCTATTGCCTGCTTCAGGCTGCCGGGTGAACTTTACTAAAAAATTATTGTCAAAAGGAGGTGGTTTATTGATGTGCCAGCTATCAAAACATGGATTCATATTAACATGAGAGGGATATCTTGATGTTACCTGCTACCTTTGATCCTGAAATTCCGGGAACGAATCAAAATCAGAATGCCGGGGCTTCTGGTTCATCCAGCAGGGTCAGTCGTTCAGCCAAAAGGCAATTAAGTTCTCCTGGTGCCAGTAGTATTACTGACCCAGTGTCGCTGGTTAAGCGCAGCTGCCGTTCTGCTTCAGATAAGGCTCTCATGTACCGGGAACAACTTGGGGGCAAGGGGTTGTTTTTGTGGCGCATGGAGAACGCCGATTTGCCTGTTCCATCATTCCAGTGTGTGACCGCTCAGGTCATGGAGGCTCTCGAGCAATACCCGCTGGATAGTCATCGTTTAGGCCCCTGTCTCCCGAGGATCGTCGATGAACCGGAGGCAAAGATCAGTCTGGCGAACATCAGGGAGCGCCTCAATGCTTTGCCACCTTCAGAGCAAACCAAAAGAGATAGCTGGCTGGCGGGTCTGGCGGCATTTATTGCC
>NZ_JAHHPR010000529.1:0-19252 GCF_024606255.1 Endozoicomonas sp. SESOKO3 | reverse complement strand
ATCCGTCAGTACATCAATGGTTTCACCATTTTCAATAGAGCGACGAATAATCTTATCGTCAATATCGGTGATATTGCGAATATAAGTCAGGTTGTAACCTTTGGCTCTCAGGTAACGAGAGACCACATCAAAAGCCGTAACCGTTCTGGCATGACCAATATGGCACAGGTCATAAACTGTCATACCACAGACGTACATCCGCACATGATTTTCATCCAGCGGTTTAAAGGCTTCTTTGGTGCGGGTCAGTGAGTTGTATATCTGCAACACGTTATTTGTCCTGTAGCCCGATGATTCAGGCTATATGCTCTCCTCGTTGCTCTCCTGATAATGGAGGCTGACAAGGAGAGCTTGATTCCACTAATTCAGACTTTGCTGGCCCAGGTATCCTTGAGACCAATCGTCATATTGAATACTGGCTTTTCAGCACAGTGCTCTCGTCGATCGGCGACAAAGTATCCTTCTCTCTCAAACTGAAAGCCCTGTTCCGGTTTGGCTTCCACCAGAGAGGGTTCTACCCAGCCTGTCACGACTTCCAGAGAAGACGGATTCACATGGGCCATAAAGTCTTCCTCACCCTTGTCAGGAGCAGGGTGATTAAACAGTCGATCGTACTTACGGATCTCTGCCTGCTTGCCGTGGGTCGCTGACACCCAGTGAATGACACCGCGAGGCTTAATGCCTTCAGGAGGATTTTCACCCACAGTACCGGGTACATAGCTGCAGTGAATCTCTGTGATTTCGCCCTGCTCGTCTTTGATCACTTCGTCTGACTTGATGACATAAGCACTGCGCAGACGGACATATTCACCAGACACCAGACGCTTGAACTTCTTGCGTGACAATGTGGTGTCTTCAGTAAAGTCAGCGCGATCAATATACAATTCGTGTGTAAACGGCAGGTGACGCTCACCCAATTCAGGCTTGTTTGGGTGTACCGCTGCTGTCATTTCCTGTAACTCACCTTCAGGCAGGTTGGTAATCAGGACTTTCAGTGGGTTCAGAACGGCCATAGCGCGAGCTGCATTGTTGTTCAGGTCGTCGCGAATCGCATGTTCCAGCATGGAAACATCAGCAATACCATCGGAACGACTGACGCCCACCATATCGGAGAACTTGCGAATAGAAGCCGGTGTGTAACCACGGCGACGCATACCGGACACAGTGGGCATACGGGGATCGTCCCAGCCTTCCACTATACCTTCGTCCACCAGCCGCTTCAGTTTACGTTTGCTGGTGACGGTGTAGTTCAGGTTAGTTCTGGCAAACTCGTACTGTTTCGGCCTTGAGGGTACCGGCAGGTTTTCAATAAACCAGTCATACAACGGACGATGGTCCTGAAATTCCAGGGTACAGATCGAGTGTGTCACTCCTTCAATGGCATCTTCCTGGCCATGGGCAAAGTCATAGCTTGGATAGATACACCATTTATCACCAGTCTGGTGGTGGGGAACTTTGCGGATGCGATAAAGGATCGGATCACGCATGTTCATGTTGGGGTTTTGCAGGTCAATCTTCGCCCTCAGGCTGCACTGACCTTCTTCGTACTCACCGGCACGCATCTTTTCAAACTCTGTCAGGTTCTCTTCCACAGAGCGCCTGCGGCATTCGGTTTCAACACCGGGGTTATTAAAGTCACCCCGATTTTTAGCCATGGACTCTGCATCCTGATGATCCACATAAGCAAGGCCTTCTTTGATCAGGTAGAGGGCCCACTCATAGAACTGATCAAAGTAGCTGGAAGCGTAGCGTACATCTCCGCTCCAACTGAAACCCAGCCAGCGAACATCTTCCTGAATGGCATCGACATACATCTGCTCCTCTTTCTCGGGATTCGTGTCATCAAACCTCAGGTTACATTGACCATTGAATTGCTCAGCCAGTCCAAAGTTCAGACAGATAGAAGTAGCATGACCTATATGCAAAAAGCCGTTGGGCTCTGGTGGGAATCGGGTCTGGACCGATTGAACTACAC
Organism: Endozoicomonas sp. SESOKO3; assembly: GCF_024606255.1. Taxonomy (NCBI): domain Bacteria; kingdom Pseudomonadati; phylum Pseudomonadota; class Gammaproteobacteria; order Oceanospirillales; family Endozoicomonadaceae; genus Endozoicomonas; species Endozoicomonas sp. SESOKO3. The sequence goes on along the minus strand of NZ_JAHHPR010000529.1, from coordinate 17,277 downwards.
CAGCGGCCAGATCTTTTTCAATGATCTGTTCCAGGAAGTTACCCGATTTTGATGGTTTGTTGGATGAAGTGTCTGTTGTGCTCATTGCAACCAGCGTCTTGGAAGAGAAAGCCCTCTCAAACATAGAAGCCCGAAAAACATCAGATCCTTTTGGATCTGACCTGTTCATGCTCTGGAGGGAATGCATTATTTTAACGTAAAAAAACCTTTTGCCACCCAAAGTGATCATGGATTTCTCCATCACTCATGGCTGTTCAGTCAACAGCTGAGACTAACATTTTCCCGGCAAAGGGTACAGGTCAGACCGGCTTTTGGCTTGAGGTTTCCGGAATAGTGCCCACTGTATCACCCTACCTGATTCAGTCGCTCAACGCTGTTTATTCCACTCAGGACTTTTACACAAGCATCATAAAGACCTAGAATTGCAAGTTTTCCGATCGCGAACCATCAGAACAGAGATTACGGTAACCCTATGGTTATACTGCATACCAATTTTGGCGACATCAAACTGGAACTGGACGCCGAAAAAGCCCCCAAGACCGTGGCTAACTTTCTGGAATATGTAAAGAGCGGCCACTTTGACGGCACCATCTTTCACAGGGTCATTGATGGTTTTATGATCCAGGGCGGTGGTTTTGAACCGGGTATGGTTCAGAAAGACACTCAGGCAGCTATCGAAAACGAAGCGGATAATGGCCTGAAAAACGCCGTAGGTACCATTGCCATGGCCAGAACGATGGATCCTCATTCAGCCTCATCGCAATTCTTTATCAATGTCTCTGACAACCATTTCCTTAACCACACCTCCAAGACACCGGATGGTTGGGGCTACTGCGTATTTGGTCAGGTCACTGAAGGCATGGATATTGTGAACAAAATAAAGGCGACTAAAACCACCTTCCGTGCCGGTCATCAGGATGTTCCTGTTGATGACGTGGTGATTGAATCTGCGGTCGTGGAATAGGAAGCCCTGCGAATGAACATAAAGTTCATTTCTGATTTGCATTTGACACCCGAACGCCCGGACATTGTCCGGGCGTTCTCTTCTTTCATGCAGGAACAGGCCTCCCAATCTGACGCACTTTACATTCTGGGCGATTTCTTTGAGTACTGGGTAGGCGATGACGCTATGGAACCCTTTCATCATGACATAGCTCATCAGCTCAGAGCCTACACAGATTCTGGCAAACCATTGTTTCTGATGGCAGGCAATAGAGACTTTGCTATTGGCAAGGATTTCCTGAGAATGACCGGAGCCACCTGGCTCAATGATCCCTGCGTCATTGACCTGAATGGCGAGACGGTTCTTCTGATGCACGGGGACCTGCTCTGCACGGGTGACCAGCAATACCTTCGCTATCGGAAGGTGATCCGTAACCCCCTGGTTCTGGGCATCCTTCGCCTGACTCCGCGGAGTTACCGAAAAAAACTGGCTCAAAAATTACGCAGCAACAGTAAAAAAGCCAAATCCACGAAATCTCTGGCCATCATGGATGTCGCTCCAAAGGAAGTGGTTCGGCTAATGGAAAAGTATCAGGTCAAAACGCTGATCCATGGTCATACCCACCGTCCGAACACCCATGAAGTTGCGCTGACTTCAGGAACCGGCAAACGGATTGTTCTGGGCGATTGGGACCGACAGGGCTGGGTATTAACCTCTAATGAATCCGGGCTGAAGATGGACGCTTTCGAAATACAGTCAGATCCACATCAGATCGTCAGCTAATTGCTGACGAGTCAAATCCTTCAGGCGGTGACCGGGACACCACTGTGAAAACGGAACTCTTCATCTGCGGACTCAATGGCTTCCCGTTCTACCCCTGCAAAAAAAGCCACCCGTTCTTCTATGGATTCATCAGAAATACTTTCTGCCAGAGTCAGGTAATCTTTAAAATGGCGGCCTTCCGACTTAAGCAGTGACAGGTAAAACTTCTTTAGCTCATCATCAAGATAAGGGGCCAGCTTGTGGAATCGCTCACAGGAGCGGGCTTCGATGTAGGCACCAATAATCAGGGTATCCACCATTCGAGCAGGCTCCCAGGTTCTGACGTGCTTTCTAAGTGCGCCGGCATAACGGGAAGCAGACAGCGGTTTGTAGGGGATACCCCGTTTTTTGATAATGGCCAGAACCTGTTCAAAATGCCTCAGCTCCTCACGGGCCAGACGGGACATTTTGTTGAGCAAATCAAAATGCTCTGTGTAGCGGTACATCAGGTTCAACGCCGTGGAGGCCGCCTTTTTTTCACAATTAGCATGATCGGTTAACAGAATATCCTGATGTTTCAGGGCCTCTGCAATCCATTCATCCGGCGTTACACAGGGTAAAAAGGCATACAGCTCAGGAAAGCATACGGCCAGGCTCTGGTCACTCATTATTTCTATGTCTCTAAATTTCCGGGTCTCTAAAAAAAGGCTCCAAACAACCAAGTCTCACTAAACGGCCCCGGTTAAGTCTGGACGAAGGTTAAAATTTCGGCACTACCTTACCTTTAAAGCTGAATGCTGTCATGGGTTCCTTGCCACTGATGGCAAGGACTTTTTAGTATTTCATTAATATGTTAATGGTATTGGTGCAGATCATTTTCTCCCATTCGGCTATTCAGTACGATGCCATTAGTCTATAAAAACAATTAGAGCTGAGACCCCCTCAGGGTTATTGAAATCCTTAAGGTATAGAGGAGCAGGCCATGCAAGGAATACAACGAATACTGGTTATTGTTGATACTCGCAAAGCCCGTCATGTCGCACTCAATCGAGCCACCCAGCTGGCCAGGGCAGCCCACTGCAGCCTGCATATTCTGGCTCCGAACCCCAAACCTGACGCAACGTCTGCTGAGGTACTCACCGCCCTCACCAAACATGTCGAAACTGAAGGTATAGAGGTCGCCAGCCAGCAATTATGGAGAAATAACCTTCTCGACACCATTGTCCATGTCAGACAGTTGGAACGAAGTCATCTGGTGGTCAAGGATTTCCGGCAGGAAAGCTTTATGGAAAAACCTTTCTCAACGCCCACAGACTGGGCATTGCTAAGAAAAAGCAGAGTTCCTGTCCTGCTGGTTCGTCATGACCGCCCATGGGAAAATCAATCTATGCTTGCGGCCATTAAGGCCGATCCCGGAGACGCCGACCATCAGCAGCTGAATACGGCTATCATGGAAAACGCCAGGGCAGTCACAGACTATTTTGAGGCTGACCTGCATCTGGCTTCTGCCTACCCCACTATCATGCTGGCAATGTCTGACAAAGGAGATGGCCAGACCAACGAGGACCGTTACCTGAAGAACTGTCAGCATTTTGCCAAAGATTACGGTATTACTGAGGGTTCTATTCATCTGGTGCCTGCACCGGCCGAAACCATGATTCCGGATCTGACCCGTGAGCTGGCGACATCACTGTTGATCATGGGTACGAATGCCCGCTCAGGGCTCAGTGGACTTACTCTGGGCAATACCGCTGAAAAGTTGGCCAGCAATATCGACTGTGATCTGCTTGCCGTTCAATCCAGACACCACATGCTACCGCTGGAGCGTGAGCTGGAAGTCTGACCGAAACAGAACCCGTTCCTGAATGCTACTTTCTGTCATTCCATTCAGGTATACAGAAAGTAGCCATAACCCACCAAACCTCCCCAACACCTCATCATCACGACTCTTTACGGCAGCCTCAAGGGCACTCTGAAACACATCAGTTCCAACAGGATTCAGGACGAAAACGGCGAGAGCTTCTATATTGTTCGGGTCAGACCGGAAAAAAGCGATCTGGGCACTTCCAACAAACCGTTAACGATTATTCCGGAAATACAGAGCAATGTCGTTATTCCCACAGGGAAAAAGTCGGTTCTGGATTTATGCTAAAACCGATCATCAGAGTCCGTCATGCTGTTCTGAGGGTAGCCTCAGGTGTATGAGCCTGAGTGAGAATAGACAGTTTATGACCAAAACCGGAATCCATTGGTTTGGATTCCTGACTAAACGGTTTCCAGTTTTTTTTAATAACGCCGGATTGAATTTGCTGAGGAAACTGATGACCAACGAAGATTCAATATCAACCCCCAGCGACACTCTCCTGACAACACATGGGGTTGAAAACTCTGACACCAGTAACCAGCCTGTTTTCTCTATCAGACTGAATCGTAAGCTTTCAGCAGAAAAGGTACTGAGTGACGATCAGTTACCGGACGGCAGAGCCGTTAAATGTAATCCGGCCTTTCAGCCCCTCACTGAAGAGTCCTCTCTAACTGAAGAGCAGGTATACTTTCATGCAGTTGAGGAAGGCAAAATTGCCAGTTATGCCCCCCGGCATAACACCATTGATCTCAACCAGTTATTGAGCGGAAAACATACATTGCCTGCCGGTTTACAGAGACTGGCTACCCTGCTCTGTACCAGGAAACAAGCAGTCAATGAGGATCTGATTGATCAGGTATTGTTCCGTCTTAATCATGATGCCAGTGACAGCCATTGCGATTGCGAGTCCAGCGATGGGCAGGCTTACGCCATCAACCTTCTGGATCCAGCGCATCAACGACTTTTGATTGTGAACTATGAGGGTCAGCAATATGAACTCTATCCTTCTTCCTGAGTACGCCTGATACCAGGAATGCCCGTCGCCCATCCTGAGTTTCCTCCGGTTGGGTATTCTTTCTCACCCACAGGTAACCATTGTCGAGACGCGCTATGAACAAGAAAGAACTTGTTGAAAAGGTCGCGGAACAATCCAACCTTTCAAAGAACAAGGCAGAGCAGGCCGTCAATGCCTTCATTCAAAATACCCAGGATACCCTGGCAAAGGGAGATATCGTGCAACTGATAGGATTTGGAACTTTTTCAGTGGTGGATCGAGCGGCACGCAAGGGAAGGAACCCGCAAACGGGCCAGGAAATTCATATACCCGCCTGCAAACTGCCTCAATTCAAACCCGGCAACAAACTGCGTGAAGTGGTGAAATAGGCAGACGACTCAAAGCTGTCTGCCGGATCATCACCCAAACCGCCATGATCAAAAAACACTGAAGACCGGTCAGGACAAAGCCAACAAGGCTTTTGTCCTGACCGGTCTTCAGTGAGTCTTTCATTGCAGTAAAAGTAATTGTTTGATTCACAGTCGTTAGAAAGACGCTTTTCAGCACTTATATCAAGCAATAATGTATTAAATTGATCAGAAACTGTATTTAAGCCCAATGGATATTACTGAACTTTCGCTGGCTGCTCCTCCTGCATCCTCAACATAGTATGTATCCAAACCATCATTGATCGTCACATTCATGTTTTTCTCAGAAAATTTTGTGTAAGCATATTCACCATAAATCTTCATTACCGGATTTAAATGATAGGCATAATTAAGTGATAAAAAAGTGTAAGTTGAATTGCCATCACCTTCGCTTTTAAAAGTAGTGTTTCTAAGATGGTGCGTGTCGAAGTCATCCGCTTTAACCAGGGGACTCCATTTTACTTGAGCACCAAACTCAGATTTTCCGCGTCTGTAGTTTCCGCCCAATCCCAGATACAATGTTGAAAATTTTTGCTCGTATGAAATGATAAGAGTGTCATCAGGAAAAGTGCCGACATATTGACCGAAACCGTAATTGTATGAGCCTCCTCGTGCCTCATACTGTGTTTTTTGACTTAACAGGCCGCCAGTAACACCCACTTTATAGTGACTTTGCGAAAGCAACCAATAAGAAGCACTCAGATCTATTGTGAAGGCTTTGGTTGTTTTTGTATCAGGGTGTTTTGATATGTGAGATGGTTCCGATATTCCTGATTCCCAGTCCCAGTCTCTATCTGTCATATGGCCATCGCCATCAGTTAAGGTCATCCAGTAGTTTGCAGTAAATGTCCAGCTTGCGTTTAAATCCCAAATTGCACCTAGCTTAATAACAGGCGCATTGTCAGTTTTCCAATCGAGTTGACTGACTTTCTCAGCGCCGAAATACACTAATTCGGTTGCCTCTCCATTTAAGACGCCCAACGAGCCTTCTAATGTTACTTTGGCATGTGCGCCGGTATCTGCAACGGCAAAAATCGGCAATAAAATTAGCTTTTTCATCACTCACCTCTAATAATTGAGGTGCCAGCATACGTGCCTATGATGCCGATCATCCCATGGCTCTCATAACATTGAGAATGGCTCGCTTTTTCTTCAGGTTCATTCTGTTCAGGTTACGTATGATTTCATCATCGACTTGGGTGTCGCAAATGGTATCGGCGGGTGAAGTCAGGTATTGGTTCCCCCTGCCCGTCGCCAACCATTCAAACGACACTTCCAGTAGTTCGGCCATTTTTCGGAGGTTTTCAAGACTGGGGCTGCTCATTTCAGTTTCCCACTGAGCCAGAGCACTCCGGGAGACACCGATCATATCAGCCAAAACTTGTTGAGAATAACGCTTTTCCTTGCGTGAACGAAGGATCCTTGTTGTCAGGTTCATCCTTGAACTCTCGTTGATAATCGAAAAAATACTTTATTAAAATTCAGTGTAACACATGCTCTGGTAATGACCGGTTGTAATTAGGAAACCCTTTCTTCACAACCCTGACCTCTAATCTGCTTTTACGATCAGACCGGTATCCAGGGCTGGCCTCAATGCATCCAATACCTGCCCGGACTCAATCACTTTCAGGCACTGGTTATCTACGCAGCTGGTCTTCCTGTGATTCCCGGCACTGACACAGGGCGAACAGGGCAATCCGGCATAGATGGGCGTTGAATTCCCGAGGGCACCATAAAGTGCAGGCGTTTCTGGCCCAAATATCACAAAAGTTTTCAGTTCTGTGACGGATGCAAAATGGGGAGGGCCTGAATCATTGGACAACATCAGTTCAGAGATCGAGTAAAGGGGGACCAGTTCCCTGAACTCAAAAGCTCCGGCAGTGTTGAGACAGCGCTCATGATTAACCTGCTGTCTGAGCATTTCAGCTTCCGGACGCTCTGCCGGAGCACCGGTAATCACCACCAGAATGTCGGAGTATTCAGCCAGCAAGCTCTGAATAACATCCACATAACGATCTTTCATCCATCGTCTTTGGGGGAGCAGGTCACTGGCATTCGGGTTCACCAATACCAGACGCTGGATACCGGGCTTAAAGTCACTGTAAAGAGATTTCAGCTTAGTGACGACCGATGACCTCAGGTCACTGTTCACTTCCGCTCTGGCCAGTTCAATAGTCTCGTCAAATCCATCTTTTTGATAAGGCTGATGCGGTGCATTTTGAGAAGCCTTTACCAGAGTCATAAAGTTTCTGGAAATATGACGGTGAGGGTTGTACATCACCGGATGAGTTAAGTGATTACCCCGGTAAAGCCCCTCTTCGTGAACCCGATCAAAACCTGTCCGGTTGCCGGCACCGCTGAGACGGGTAAGGATGGCTGTAAAACGGGAGAACAACTCCAGATCAATAACCGTATCAATCTTCTTTTTTCGACACCAGATCAGGAATTTAAGGCTACTGAGTGCCAGACTGAAAAGGTTATCTGGTTTAATCAGGCAAATATTGTCCCGGTCAACGGTATTTAATAAATGCAGGCTGACTGCATTTTTCTCAAAAATGACAAAATGTAAGGTTTTGCCCTGCCCTTTCAACCAGCGCATGGAGGGGTCAGCCAGAATGGCACTGCCCATTTCAGACAATTCAATAAACAGTACATTGCTGGAAACTGTTTCTTGCCCCTTGCGAATCCAGTCAAAAGGCCAGAAAGCCAGTTTCAAAAGCAAGCAGAGCGGGACACCTACATAGTGATCAACCCATCGCATAGTATCTACTTTCACAAGTTGGCTCCCTTAGCTACATTGGACTTTCGTCCTGCAAATACAAATACCGTTGCTATGGTGAAATTAAATAGCATGCCTGCCAAAACACCAGACACGAGCGCCAACTGTTTGTATTCCAAAAAGAAAGGCACAAAGCTCGTTAATAAATAATAGGTACCCCAGTTGGGAATAAAACTGACCACACACATAGCCAGATACTTACTCCATTGCTTCAGTTTTTTCTCCTTGGGGACATGGGAATAGGTAAAGTTACGATTCCAAAACCAGTTCCAACTGGCAGCGACCCAATAGGAACCTCCTCTGGCCATCAGGTGAGGAACTCCCAGCCACTGGCCTAACAGGGTGTAAACACTCATATCCACCAGGAATCCACTGGCTCCTACCATACCGAACTTGGTCAGTCTCTGCCCCAACAGAAACAGTTTATTGAATAGGGTTCCGGATTGCTTCATGCGAACTGCCAGCTCGTCCTGATAAAGAGAGCGCAAACAGTGAACGGACAAGACAAGAGCCAGCAGCGCAAGTACAAACTGTAAATACATAATCACTTTGTAGGAGCGAAAACCATTGTCGTATAGCGGCAGTACGACCACACACAACAGACCCAACAGGATAAAGACTACACGACTCTTAAAGCCCGATTTCAGTTTACTGGCCAGAAAATCCCCTATTACTGCAGCCAGAATACCCACCCAGGCACCCAGAAAAATATCAAACGGCCAATGCGCCCCTACAACAACGCGTGATAATGCAGAAAAGGCTGCAACCAAAAGAATCAGATATTGAATGCGTGATTTTAAATAAAGAAACGCAAGCCCAACTAAAAGAAAAACCGTACCGCTATGCCCTGAAGGCATAGTATCTGTTTTTAGTACAGGCCCCAGGACATTCACGGCTTCAAGCCCCAGCTCGCCGACAGGACGTAAAGAGGAAAGAAGAGCCTTACCACCACTCAGCAAGAGATCACCCACTAGCATGGTGAAAATAATAGCCAGCTGTTTATCGGGCATTTTGTAGAACAACAACATGGCCAGGGGAAAGAGGAAAAAGCCATCTCCAAGGTTGGTTAATAACACCCAGAAAATAGCAGTGGGTGATTCAGAACCCCATTCATTAATATGATAAAAAACTGAATGATTAAGCGGAGTCACTGAGAACACAGCCACAAAGGGCAGCAGAAAGCAACTGGCTTTATATATTGTTGAGCGAGACCGGCCAGAACCTACTCCGAGCAAATCGGACATTCCTTATATAACCTCAATACCCTATGAAAACAGCTCTCAGTAATAAAAATGATGATTCACCCTGAATAGATGAAAAATGTTTAACAGTAAAAACCAAGTTACTACAGACAGTAGAATATGCAAAGACCGTATAAAAAACAGATATGAACCCAATGTGAAACTAAAGGAGTATGGACGGATGCAAAGATAGAAAGTTTCAAAAAAAACCATCAATAAACCATCGATAGGATTTCCTGTAAAAAACTACTCAATGAGCCGGTTTACACTGGTAAAACTGGAATCGATTAACCGTAACAGTATCAACTCCGGACTCTGTTTCATCGACCAGACTGCACGAAAAGTTCTGTATTTCAAGATGATCATTCCCAGGAACTGATTGCTTGTCCCGCACCAGCAGACCATAACTATCGGCTTCTGGTTTACCATGCCAGAAATCAAACTGGGTTAAACGGTCGGCCAACACTTGAACGGGCTCTGGATAGGCGTACCAGGCTATACGACTGGCCTTAGTCCAATTATCCACCATCAGAACCGGTTCCACCCCCTCTTCTTCCTGCCACTTCTGCCTCAATAGCTGTGCCTGTTCAGCTGCCGCTTTCCAGCCCACCAGATCCTTAATGGCTGATGCCATGAAAGGGAAAGTAGAAAGAGGCATAAATGCCAGAAAGAAGAACACGAAGACAATCAGTCCAATTGACAGGAAGGAGGAAAAAACAGCCAGACTCTTCAACCACCAATGGGACCAGCCAAGGCAGATCCAGTAGGCCGACAAAGGCGCCAGTAGTGTCCAGCCAAGGGCTGGCCAGTTAGGCAACACAGTACCATCACCGGCAGACCAGCCAATAACAACCAGTACCGGAAAAGCACTCCAGACAATCAGCCAGCAGGATGCCCTGTCCTCCTCCGGGATTCGTTTCCTGATCAGTGAAAAAGCAGCGGCTATGGCGGCCACATAAGCCAGAATGGAATAAAGAAACATTTGTGCTAACTGCATGACCAGTGCATCTTTCAAAGACCACTCCTCAACTCCGACACCACGATCAAACTGATAAGCCAGAGAAGCCCAATCGTTGTCAGCATTCCAGACTAATACGGGAGAGATCAATATCAGTGCTATCAGGGCGGCCAACCATGGACCGGCCTGTCGAAGCCAACTCAGTCCCTGATACTGAATCATGAACAGGGTCATGCCCAGGGGCAGGAATATCGCAGTGTATTTACTCAACCCTGCCAGCCCGTAAACGATGCCCAGACCCAGCCAATACAGCAAACGATTTTGATTATGGATACGGTAAATCAGTTCCAGAGACAAAAGACCAAAGACCATCAGAGGCAGATCGGGCACCAGCCCCCACCCCATCAGTTGCAGCATAGGTGCCGTATTGATCAGAAAGACGGCAACCAGCCCCACCCAGGCTGGGCCATCAGGAAAGAGAATCCCGCTGAGTCTAAACACCAGATAACTGCTCAACGCATAAAGAATCGCAGGGACAAGCCTTACTGTAAATTCATCGTAACCCAGAGGGGCTATCAAGGTCTGTAACCAACCCACCATAGGCGGGTGATCAAAATAACTGAGGGCCGGATACAGGGCATAAAGTGCATAGTGAGCTTCATCGACACCCAGCGACACTCCGGGTGCCATGGCTAAATGAATCAGGAGCACCACAATAATGATACCCCAGGAGGCAACTCGCCCTCGTTCCTGCATGAAACCCCCGGTTAAAAGGATTGGATAAAGCCTTCAACCATCATTCCACTACCATTTAGCATTCTTTATCAGGCAGATGGTGGGCAAACTCTTTGAATCTGTTTACAGCTTTCTCCAAACTGAAACAGAACAAACCGGCCTATTACTCTACGACAAGTGCTGTCTAAAAAAAAGTCAATTAATGAATGATGATCATTTCATTTTGATCCAGTCCTGCAGGTTAAAGACCAAGGATCTGTATAAGGGGAATATGGAAAAAATAGCGAAATCAGACAGGAAGCATTGGACGAGCCGGTCATTTCCGACCCATCCGGCAACGCGCTTTAAACGGCCAGCGTCAGAAACAGACCCGCAATAGTAGCACTCATGAGGTTTGAAAGTGTACCAGCTACAACCGCTTTCAAACCAAAACGAGCGATGTCATGACGACGGTTAGGTGCCATGGAGCCCAGACCACCCAGCAAAATAGCAATGGATGAAATGTTAGCGAAACCACACAAAGCAAAGGTCAGAATCGCCTGGGAACGATCAGACAACAAGGCAACACCGGCTTTCGCTGCTGCTTCAGCATCGACATAGTTTGCCAAACTACTGAAAGCAACAAACTCGTTAACGATCATTTTTTGACCCAGGAAGCTGCCCGCAGTCAGAGCTTCAGACCAAGGTACACCGATCAGGTAAGCCAGAGGAGAGAATGCATAACCCAGGATCAGCTCGATAGTCAGGTCCGGATAACCGAACCAACCACCAGCCCAGCCCAGCAAACCGTTGAGCATGGCAATCAGGGAGATGAAAGCCAGTAACATAGCACCGATCATGGCAGCCAGTTTGAGCCCACTGGCAGCACCCGAAGCAGCCGCATCGAAAATGTTAGCTGGCTTATCTTCAGCGTTCTGCTGCTCAATGTCGTCTATATCATCATAAGGTCTCTCGGTTTCAGGCTTGATAATTTTTGCCATCAACAGGCCACCCGGAGCTGCCATAAAACTGGCAGCAATCAGGTACTTAAGCTCAACCCCCATACTGGCATAGCCCACCATGACCGCACCGGCAACGGAAGCCAAACCACCCACCATAACGGCAAAGAGTTCGGACTGAGTCATGCGGCTGATGAAAGGACGAACCAGCAGAGGTGCTTCAGTCTGGCCAACAAAAACGTTAGCAGCAGCAGACAGTGATTCTGTGCGACTGGTGCCGAGTAATTTGCGCAGAGCACCGCCAAGTAGTTTGATGACAAGCTGCATGATACCAAGGTGATAGAGCACCGCTACCAGAGCCGCAAAAAAGATAATGACTGAGAGAACATGGACAAAGAATATAAAGCCCAGTTTGAAGCTGGCCAGTTCGCCAAAGAGAAAACCAATACCATTATTAGCATATCCCATAACAGCATTTACGCCGTTGGTAATAGCTTCCAGAATGTATTGTCCGGCGGGGATATACAGAACAAATGCGCCGATACCTGCCTGAATGGCAAAGGCACCACCCACCGTTCGCAATTTTATTGCTTTACGATTGTCCGAAAGCAGTATTGCAATACCCAGCAGGACTGCGATTCCTACCAGGCTTATAAGCATGTGTTGCATGGGGATGATCACCTTTAAACAGAGTCTCGGGGCATTATACTTATATATTTATTGGCTTTAGTAGAAAGTAATTACCGAATAAAAACATAATAATGACAAACCCTATCTAAAATTCGCCTCAGGTATCAGCAAGGATGATAAGCGTTTCTTTGACCTTCCCGCACTTATCAAAATAACGACTACTCTTGCTAAAGGTCAGCCCGCCCTCGACCCAAGCAACCTAAAAAATTGCTACAAAAGTACTCTCTGACTAAAATCTTTGGCTGATGGTTATTCGTTGGTGTAATTAAAGATAACTTCATTCGAGGCGGTGCACCCAATCATGATCTCTCCGCCTTTTCAGGTAACTGCACAGGACCGGGTTGCGTTGCACCCACCCATTTCAGGCCTGGCTTCTTTTACAACTGCGATCCAAACCCGGGCTCGTGTGCCGTCAGTCACGACTACAGACAAGACAACGGACAAATTGTCAACATTAATTTAACGGTCCCATCTGGCTCGGAGGAAATACTACCGTTTGTCGCAAATGGTGGCAGGGCGGAAGCGCCTTTCCATTTTCAAATACCCACTGTTCGTCTGTTCTGTTCGATAAAATTCGTATGAGTCTACGCCCCCGGGACCATTCTTTGGTACTATGATTGCCTCGTCTGATAGATTAACACTGGCGCATTGATTGTATGGAACTGACCGGCTCTCAACAGAGGGTAACTGAGCATGTAAATGGACATGCCCTTTGTATAGCAGTAGCCGGTTCAGGTAAGACCACTACCCTGGCCTTTCTCATTAATGAGTTACTGAACCAGGGTGTTTCCCCTCGACGCATCGTGGTTATGATGTTCAACAAGTCAGCCCAGCTGGACTTTACCGACAAGCTCCGCAGACGATGCCGACAGTGGCCGGTTCTTCCAAAAGTCCGAACCTATCACTCAACGGGCCTGAGACTTTTGAAGTCGCTCGAAGAGTGGGGGTTGAGATCGTCCTACAATCATCGCCCCCTGACAGAGAAAGAGATTGAGCTGAAAGTCCGTGAGCTTTTGCTGGCATTAGCACCTGACGTGCTTCAGGACAGGATCAAAGCAGACAGCGCCCGATACATTGAAGTGGCTGCCGGTTTTATCGATAACGTTAAGGCCAGTTTGGACAAGCCTTCCACAGTCCTGATGCGGGCAGACTATCCCGATCATTTTCAATTTCTGGTGGAACTTTTTGAAACCTTTGAGCAATGGCGCCACCAGCATCGCAGAATAACCTTTATGGATATGCTGTACGACACAGTATGTTTGATAGAAGCCAACCCGGAAATCATCCCCCGCATCACCAACAAAATAGATCGAATTATAGTGGATGAATACCAGGACACTTCAACCTTGCAACACAGGTTGACACGCATCATCGCTGGAGACAGAGCCAAAGTGATTGCCGTAGGCGACCCCGATCAAACCATCTATGAATTTGCCGGGGCCAATATTCAGAATATTCTCCGGCACTTCGAAGCGGATTATGCCCGCACCGATGCCGTTCACGAGTTGACTCTGCCTCATACCTTTCGCTATGGCCACGAGATCGCCATGGCAGCCAGCCACCTGATCAGTCGTAACAAAAACAGAAAAGGTGTGATCTGTATTGCTCACCCGGACAACCCGGATTCAAGCATCTCAATCTCACAGGGAGCTGGCGAAGATACAGAGCGGGTATTGGCAACCATTCAACAGCATATTTCCGGCTCCGGGTCGCAGATAGCTGTGCTTTTAAGAGTCTGGGCACAATCGGTGCCATTGGAACTGAGGTTGTTGGCAAGCGGTCTACCCTACCAATGTGAAGGCCCTTACCTGTTTGACCGTCCTGAAATATCAGCCTTGATCGCTGCCCTGAGAATAGCCTCTGGTGATTTGCAGCACTTAAACTCTGCCGCTCGATATGAGGTATTGTCTTTGCTGTTTACCCTACCTCATTTGGGCATAAAAGCGGCTCTGGTAAAGCAACTTTCCGCCAACCTTCAAGAGCACAATCAACTTTGGGGGAAAGAATTGGGCCTTTCAGCCAGCAAAATCGCTGGCATCAATAATTATCAACGCCAGAAACTGTACGACAGGGCTGAGATATTGCTATCACTGGAAAAAACATCGAATCAGGAATCTGCCACTGCGGTACTGCAACGCTACATTCAACGCACGGAGCTCAGGGAAAGTCTGCAATCCATGAGCCTCAACGATCAGAGAACGGAAGAGCAATTGCTGGCTATCGATGGTTTTCTCAGTTACCTGAGAAAAATGAACCTCACCGTCAGTGACAGCTGTTTGCACCTGGACGAATTGAGATCCAGACAGAATCAACAAACCAGACACTCCGGGCAGCATGCCTATGACCAATCAGAACAGATCGTGATCAGTTCCTGCCATCGGGCCAAGGGACTGGAATGGCCCATCGTTCTGATTCCGGGACTGACCCAAAAATACTGGCCGTTCAAAAGAGAGGATGAACTGACTCCGGGCAGCAGTGAAGATCTGGAAGCTGAAAGGAGACTACTTTACGTCGCCATGACCCGGGCCAGAGAAAAACTCTATCTTTTTACCGGCAACGGATCCCTGAACACCAGAGCCAACAGCTGGATGAATAACGACTCACAGCAGATCAGCCTGTTTCTAAAAGAAATGCAGATCCCCCACGTCAAATCCGTTTGCCAGTCACTCAATCAGACTTCTGAAGATGAACTGGTCAATCAACTCAAAAAAACTGGTCTGACCAGAGCGGCACGTCAATACTTTCAGGCAATAAAGCCGAATCTGGCAAAACGGCTTGAAACAATTCCTTCACTGGCAGAAAAGCATCGCTCCAAGTCTGCCTCTTCAGTACGCAGTCCGGCCTATCTATCAGCACGACAGAACATCTTTCGCAGGGAAGTGCCAGAAAACGCACCTTGGCAGGTGAACCGGAGACTCAGACACAGTATTTTCGGAGAGGGTAAAGTCATTGAAGTCAATGACACCAACTTTGTCATCCTGTTTGACAGGCAGCATAGTGTAAAAAGATTTGCCCGCAATGAGCAGGTTTTACATCTGTTTGAATTACTTTGAACGCTCCGCCAACCAACTGATAGAAACCGTAAAGCCGCTTCTGGCTTTCTCTTCAATACTTATCATCCAGGTAATTTTGTGTGTTCTGCCAATGAATGGCGAAAATACCATCCCTGAACTATACATTATCCCGGAAAATAAAAAGGCCGAAGGACTGTGAATGAATAGCAGGTTCCTGATCATACTTATCAGGTTTTACCAACTGGAAAGGTTAGCCAAGGTAGGCCGCTTATAAAGTATTTATCACTCATCAATCTCATACTGGATGCAATCAAAAAAAGAGGCTGCTTCAGGCAGATTAGGTTTGGCTGTTCATTTGCTTCTGGCAAATCAATTACCCTGATTAAGGACACGAATAATGAAAATATCCGGTAAACCGATAACGATACTCTCATGCTTAATATTTATATGTTCAGTTGCCCATTCAGACATATCGAAAGAACAACAACTTAACTTATTGAGCCACTACAATAATGCATCGTTAGTTGAAGACGGTCTGAAACTGGTAGGCATTAGTTCCAGGCTGGCAGTTTCTACCGTGATCAGTTATGGATTCTGGTACGGCATCTGCAAATCAAACGAGCCGCTATCTATCCTTACGGGTCGGTTTGACCTATCCGATATAGAAAGAAATAATTTACAAGAGGTCAAATCTTCTTTTTGTAATCAACTCGCATCCATTATTACCTCTACTGAGGTTGCTTTGGCCGGACATGTACGACCCTGGCCTTTTGCTCAGCCGCTTCGATTTGTTGGAACAGGATTCATTGCCTACAGAGCGCACAATAACGACAATCCTTATTTTACACCCATAATAACAATGGCTTACTTTACGCACGAGATAGTGGCCAGGACGATAGCCGGAGCCTCTGTCATACAGGCTCTGAGGAATGATGACAGACCTGAAATCCATCCTGAAGATTACGCTCACAGTGAATATACTATGTTGAAATCAATCGCTGGCATGATGGTCGGGACAATAGTTCATAACGAGTTTATTGCCAAGGGCTCTTCTCGAGTAGAAGCCATCTTTGCTTACGTGATATCTGCTTCAGTAACACAGGCTTTAACTTCATTATTCTCTTTACCACCCTCTAATTCAGGCGATAGTCATGCCTTCGAGCCAGAAAGAACAGCAGCAAACTTAGCCGGAGCCGGAGTCATAGCCGGATCAATAGCCGGAGCCACAGCCGGAGCCATAGCCGCTGGAACCGCCTTTGACCGACTCTTGTTCATAGCCGCAGTTAGCACTCTGTCTTTATCGCTACCCAAATTTGAATCTTCATCCCAACTTAAAGACAAAATCAATGCTGGAGCTATGTCCGGGCTCATAGTCGGCGCCGGAGTCATGAAACTTCTGACAATACAAAACTCAAACCTGGACTCAAATCATTTATTAAGAAACGTTGCTATTACTCTGGCTCCTGCATTGGCTCTCGCTCTGATCAATGGCGTTTCAAACTATGACATCTATGGTTTCTCACTTGAAGAAAGTTTCACCGAAACAGCCCGTAACCAATGGAAGAAGTTTTATGCTCCTTTGGATTATTTGCGCACCTTGTTTAATTGACAGATAGTTGTTTTGAAAGCTTGGCGAAACGGTTGGATGACATTCAATCTGGACTGACTTTTCTCTTCGCCCGGGCCTCTTGCCCGGGCGATTTAACAAAAGCCCCCTTCCGACTTTTATGACCGTCTACGTCCAAAAACACCTTTGATCGTTCCAGACAAAAATTGCTCCTGACTCATATAGCACGACAGTTAACGCCTGCCAATGAATGGCGAAAATACCGTAGCTGAACTATATAGTTTCTTGCCAGCAGTGTGGGTCAAATGACTAGCAGCCTGTCGGACTTAAGGCTGTCCTACTACGGTTGCAATAAATTGGTCTA